>NZ_JBDGAB010000005.1:0-120570 GCF_040910705.1 Blautia sp. RTP21359st1_E11_RTP21359_211015 | reverse complement strand
ATGCAGGGCCATGGGAGCAGATATCACTCTTCTCAATGAAACCACAGAGGGCGAACCTACTGCCGATCTTCTGATCCGCTCCTCTGCGCTTCACGGGACCACAATAGAAGGCGCGATCATTCCTACTCTGATCGATGAACTTCCGATGATCGCCGTTATGGCAGCTTTTGCAGAAGGAACCACTGTTATCCGGGATGCACAGGAGCTTCGTGTCAAAGAGTCCGACCGCATCCAGGTTATGACGGAAAATCTTCGGAAAATGGGCGCAGATATCCAGGAAACCGAAGATGGCATGATCATTCATGGTGGAAAAGCCCTTCATGGCGCAGAGATCGATTCTCATCTGGATCACCGTGTAGCCATGTCTTTTGCAGTAGCAGGACTGCTTTGTGAGGGAACACTTTCCATCAAAAACGGAGAATGTGTCAACATCTCCTATCCGGAATTCTATTCCGATCTTTATAGTCTGGCAAAATAATTATCTTATATCCAGACAGAGAGCATTTTCATGTATCACAACATCTGTTCCATCAGATGACAGTGCATAAAATGCTCTCTTTTTTTGTATTTCGTATAATTTTTATTTATTATGGATATCATAATTCCAAAATGAAACCATTTTTTTGATAAATTTTATCATTTTTCCCACTTTCCAAATTCCTACTATTATGGTATTATTTTTTCGGAAAATAATTATTTCCAGAGAGGAGCAACGATTATGAAAATTTTGTTTTATGACACCAAGAGCTACGATAGGGAATTTTTTGAGAAGCTGCTTCCATCTTATCCAGGCATTGAAATTAAATTCATTGAAGCAAATATCCATGAAGAAACCGCAGCTCTTGCCCACGGCTACGATGCCATCTGTGCATTTGTAAATGCAGATCTCGGCGCACCGGTCATTGAAGAACTTCACCGCCAGGGTGTAAAACTGATCCTGATGCGCTGTGCCGGATACAATAATGTTGATCTGGAAACTACAGCAAAATGCGGGATCCAGGTGGCACGTGTTCCCGGTTATTCTCCGGAAGCAGTTGCCGAACACGCCATGGCACTGGCTCTTACCGCCAACCGGCACACCCACAAGGCATATATCAAATGCCGTGAAAATAACTTTGCACTGAACGGTCTCATGGGCGTTAACTTTTATCAGAAAACAGCCGGAATCATCGGCACCGGAAAAATCGGTCAGGCAATGGCAAAAATCTGCCGCGGCTTTGGCATGAAGGTAATTGCTTATGATCTTTTCCCTAATAAAAATCTTGACTTTCTGGAGTATGTTTCACTGGACGAACTCCTTTCCACCAGTGATCTGATCAGTCTGCACTGTCCGATGACTCCGGAAACAGAGCATCTGATCAACTCCGAAACGATTGCAAAAATGAAAGATGGTGTGATCCTTATAAATACCTCCAGAGGCGGACTGATCAAAACCGATGACCTGATCGCAGGTATCCGTGATCACAAATTCTTCGCCGTTGGTCTGGATGTTTACGAAGAAGAATCTGCATATGTATATGAAGACATGTCAAGCAGCATTCTTCCTACTTCCACGATCCAGCGTCTTCTGTCCTTCCCAAATGTGACCATGACCTCACATCAGGGATTCTTTACGGTAGAAGCACTGACCAATATTGCGGAGACAACCCTGGAAAACGCAAAAACTTTTATGGATGGAGCTGAAATGAAAAATCTGGTCCACTGATCAGTCTCAGACCTGACATGCAAAATCCCCCGGATACTGATCGTTTATCTGTATCCGGGGGTCTTATTTTGTTCTTTTGATTTTAATAGATCTCGTCAAAAGACTGTCCGTCATCGTCTGTGTAATAAATGCGCTTTGCATCCTGAGTGAAGATCAGCTTCTGTTTCCCTGCATCATCAAGGCTGCACTGCTGATAGGTGACGCCATCCTCTACCGGAAGCATACTGTCTGCATTATCATAGTCTGCAGCAGTCAGATTGGAAGGTACATGGCCATACTCATAAATGTACTGGGCCACTTCATCTTTATCTGTATAGGTGCCATTTTCATCCAGTTTCTTTTCGCTCTGTGAGTCTGCTGCATCCGATGAAGCGGACCCATCTGTGTCTCCTGATCCTGCAGCATTTTCAGAATCCTGCAGTTGCTCCAGGTCGCTTTCATCAGCTACTGCCATCTCATCGTCACCATTCTGGTCCATGGCCTCCACTTCATCCTCACTCAGAGGTTCCAGGTCATCCTGAAAAGCAGATTCGTCGTATTTTTCCTTATCTTTGCATCCTCCCAGCATCATCGCTGCCACCCCGGCAAGCACCAGGATAAAATATCTGAACTTTTTCATGGATCAATCTCCTTTCATGGAATATCGTTCTCGTAAAAGTGCAATTTCTCTTTTCCATCCTTCATCATCATTTGGTGTCTCCAGAATAAAGGGAATTCCCTCAAGAGCCGGATGGCACACCACATTCACAAGTGCATCCAGGCCGATCTGACCTTCGCCGATCTTTGCATGACGATCCTTATGACTGCCCAGTCCGTTTATACTGTCGTTAAGATGAACAGCCTTCAATCTGGAAAGGCCGATCACCCGGTCAAACTCATCAAGAACACCATCCAGATCATGGACAATATCATAACCGCCATCCCATACATGACAGGTATCCAGGCAGACACCCAGTTTATTATTTTTTTCCACCCTGTCAATGATATCACGAAGCTCCTGAAACGTTGCTCCTACTTCTGAACCCTTGCCGGACATAGTTTCCAGAAGGACGGTCGTACTCTGTTCTTCTGTAAGGACATCATTGAGAATTTCCGCAATTTTGGTAATTCCCATCTCAGTTCCCTGCCCTACATGACTGCCCGGGTGAAAATTATAATAATTTCCCGGTGTATATTCCATACGTTTCAGATCATCTGCCATGATCTCTCTTGCAAAATCTCTCAGATTTTCTTTTGCGGCACAGGCATTCATGGTATACGGTGCATGTGCCACCAGCTTTCCAAAATGATTTTCCCTGGAAAGCTCCAGAAATCTTTCCACATCTGCAGGATCGATTTCTTTTGCCTTGCCTCCTCTGGGATTGCGGGTAAAAAAAGCGAACGTATTTCCGCCGTTTTTCAGCATCTGACGTCCCATGGCAGCATAGCCTTTGGACGAACTTGTATGATTTCCGATATATAATACCATATCAGCACCATCTCCCTGTAGTTTATATTTCTGCCTTTTGGCCTAACTATTATATCAAAAACTTCTTTTTCTGAAAAGTCCGCGATTCTTTCTTTACAATACTTACCATTCTTTCTATAATAAAGATATCTTTACATATGAAGGAGAGAAAGAATGGCAAACGACAATCGAAGGCGGCCGCCTCATGGCCATGATCCGGAGCAGGCACGCAGAGAAGCCGCCAAAGCACGAGAAGCACGGCGGAAACATTCTGGTTCTGCATCCCGTAATTCCCGTTCACATTCCACTGGGACTCGCAGGAATGACATCAGCAAAAAATCCAGATATTACCAGGTACGCCGTCAGAAAATGTTTCTTGCAGCTGGCGGGATCCTGATCATACTTATTCTTGTGATCATTTTTTCCGCACGTGCATGCATTTCTTCCCGGAAAGCTGCAGAAGCCGCTGCACTGCAGAAGGCCCAGGAAGAGGAGGCCGCAAAAAAGGCAAAAGAAGAAGCTGCTGCTGTGAAAGATCCCGTTTCACTGACGCTCAGCGTAGTCGGGGACTGCACGTTGGGTACCGATGAGACCTTTGATTATGACACAAGTCTGAACGCATGCTACGATAACAACGGCAAAGATTATTTCTTTAAGAATGTAAAAAGCATCTTTGAGGCAGATGACCTGACAATTGCCAATTTTGAAGGAACCCTCACCGATTCCGATGCCAGAGAAGATAAAACCTTTGCATTTAAAGCACCCGCCGAATATGCTCAGATACTCACCAGCGGTTCCGTTGAAGCCGTAAACACTGCAAACAATCACAGCCACGATTACGGAGAGCAGAGCTACACGGATACTCTGACTGCTCTGGATAATGCAGGCATTACACACTTCGGTTATGATGATACTGCAGTTATGGACATCAAGGGAATCAAAGTTGGTCTTGTCGGAATTTATGAGCTGAAGGATCATCTTGGGCGCGAACAGCAGCTGAAAGATAATATCGCAAAGGTCAAAGCAGATGGAGCAGAGCTTATAGTTGTGATCTTCCACTGGGGCAATGAGACCGAAACAGTTCCTGATACCAATCAGATGACCCTTGGCCGTCTTGCTATCGATGAAGGTGCAGATCTGGTATGTGGCCATCATCCGCATGTACTCCAGGGAATCGAAACCTATAAAGGAAAAAACATCGTCTACAGTCTTGGCAATTTCTGTTTTGGAGGAAACAGTTCTCCAAGTGATATGGACACCATGATCTTCCAGCAGACCTTCACTGTCACCTCAGAAGGCGTACAGGCTGATAACGTGACCAATATCATTCCCTGTTCTATTTCTTCCGCAGATGGCTACAACAATTATCAGCCAACTCCTGCATCCGGAGATGAGGCATCCAGGATCAAATCCAAGATAGAGGAATGCAGTGCTGCGATTCCTGCCGCGGATTCTTCATCCGCTACATCGGAAGGCTCTGACAGTGAAGAATAAATAGCATAACAAAAAATAATATCCCAACAGATCCTGTAATAATGCATGTTTCCATGCTGCGATCCGTTGGGATATTATTTATATAAAAAGTAATTTTAAATCTTATTCGATCATCATGGCATCCCCGAAACTGAAGAAACGATATCTTTCCTTAACAGCTTCTTCATAAGCAGCCATAATATGTTCTTTTCCGGCAAGGGCTGAAACTAACATCAGAAGCGTGGACTCCGGCAGATGGAAATTAGTGATCAGTCCATCGATAGCTTTGAATTTATATCCAGGATAGATAAAGATCTCTGTCCATCCGCTTCCGGCCTTCACGATTCCATCTTCTCCGGCTGCGGACTCCAGGGTACGGCAGCTGGTAGTTCCCACAGAAATCACTCTTCCACCGTTTTTCTTTGTATCATTGATCAGTTTTGCTTGATCTTCTTCCACAATATAAAACTCCGAGTGCATGTGGTGCTTTTCTACATCATCTACCTTTACCGGGCGGAAGGTTCCGAGACCTACATGTAAAGTTACATGTGCAATATTCACACCCTTCTCCTTTACTTTCTCAAGAAGCTCCGGCGTGAAGTGAAGTCCTGCGGTAGGTGCGGCAGCAGATCCCTCATTCTTTGCATATACAGTCTGATAACGGTTCTTATCCTTCAGCTTGTGGGTAATATACGGCGGCAACGGCATTTCTCCCAGCTGATCCAGGATCTCTTCGAAAATCCCCTCATAATGGAACTGGATCAGACGGTTTCCCTCATCTACAATATCAATGATCTCACCCTTCAGGATACCGTCACCAAAAGTAATCTTTGCACCGGGACGTGCTTTTTTTCCCGGCTTTACAAGACACTCCCAGATATCATTTTCGCGGCGTTTTAGAAGCAGGATCTCGATCAGCGCTCCAGTTTCTTCCTTGTGACCATAAAGACGTGCCGGGATAACCTTGGTATCATTGATCACAAGACAGTCTCCCTTATGCAGGTAATCCAGTATATCGGTAAAATGACGATGTTCGATACTTCCATCTTTCAGGGACAGATGCATCAGTCTGGAAGAACTTCTGTCCTCCAGCGGATCCTGAGCGATCAGTTCCTGCGGCAGATCATAATAAAAATCTGATGTTTTCATAATTATTTTTCCACTTCCTCTTTCCACTGTTTGCGAAGCCTGCGGACCTCGTTCCACTCTTTGTTGGTCAGATCAGCCTTTGGTAAAAGATCCGGCCTCCATTTGGCTGTACGGATAATAGACTGCTCTCTTCTCCATTTATCCACATTGGCATGGTGTCCGGAAAGCAGCACCTCCGGAACCTTTTTGCCATGCCATTCCTCCGGGCGGCTGTACTGGGGATACTCCAGAAGATTCCCGGAAAAGGATTCCGTCTCACCGGATTCCTGATTATTCAGAACACCTGGTACCATTCTGGAAATAGAATCCATCATGACCATAGCCGGAAGTTCTCCACCGGTAAGTACATAATCACCAATGGAAACATAGTCTGTTACGATTTCTTCCAGAACACGCTCATCAATTCCCTCATAATGACCACAGAGGAAAACCAGGTCTTCTTCCAGGGCAAACTCTTTTGCCATATCCTGATTGAAGGTTTTTCCCTGAGGAGTCAGAAAGATCACGCGGGGTTTCCTTCCAATACGTTCTGCAATGGATTCATAAGACAGATATACCGGCTCCGCCTGCATCAGCATTCCGGCTCCGCCGCCATAAGGATAATCATCTACCTTCTGGTGCTTATTGAATGCAAAATCCCGTATATTGATCGCTTCCAGTGATAACAGTCCCTTTGTAATGGCACGGCCTGTAATACTTGTGTTCATTCCGTTCTCGATCATTTCCGGAAATAATGTAAGTACATGATAATTCATTTAAACAAGCCCTTTCATCAAATGTACAGTCATGGTATTTTTTTCCACATCCACATCAAGAACACAGTCATGGATCGCAGGAAGCAGGATTTCCTCGCCATCCACACGATCTACAATATAAACATCATTGGCACCGGTCTCCATCACATCACGGAGCACTCCGAATTTCTCCCCATTCTCCAGAAGTACCTCCATTCCGATGAGATCCGCCACATAATATTCGTCCTCGCCAAGCTCCTGTGCCTCTTCACGTGGGATCCAAAGCTCACGGCCCTTATACATTTCAATATCATTGATGTTGTCAATGCCTTCAAACTTCAGGATCGCAAGATTTTTAAAAAACTTTACATTCTGAATATTCAGTCTGCGAAGCTCTTTTCCTGTATCCAGAAGCACATATTCAATATCAAGAAAACGCTCTGCGTCATCCGTTGTCGGAAAAACTTTTACTTCACCACGGACGCCATGGGTCGTTGTAATAACTCCTACCTTTAATAAATCTTCCATTTTTGCTCCCTTTCAGAGTAAAAACAGGAGCCATGGAATCCACAGCTCCTGTCTCTTTTTCATTGCAGAATATCTACAATCACTTTTTTGCTGCTTTTTGAAGAAGCCGCTTTCACAACAGTACGGATTGCCTTGGCAATTCTGCCCTGTCTTCCGATAACCTTACCCATATCGGCCGGTCCGACCTTCAGTTCAACAACAATCGCGTCGTCTTTTTCAGTCTCAGTAACGACTACTTCATCCGGATTTTCAACAAGAGATTTTGCAATTACTTCTACAAGTTGTTTCATTACATACCTCCTTGCTCCTACCTCATTGAGGCCACAGATCCAAATCTGTCAGGTATTATTTCTCGATTCCGGCAAGTTTAAGAAGCTTAGCAACTACCTCTGTAGGCTGAGCACCAGCTGCAAGCCATTTTTTTGCTGCCTCTTCATCGATTTTGTATACGCTTGGGTCAAGGTTCGGATCATATGTTCCGATCTCTGCGATGCATCTTCCGTCACGTTTGCAGCGGGAATCTGCTACTACGATTCTATAGAAAGGTGCTTTCTTCTGTCCCATTCTTCTTAATCTGATCTTAACTGCCATTTTTGTTTTCCTCCAATTATCTTTCTGAAAATTTATTGTTATTTATTAAAAGGGAAGCTTAAAGCCGCCTCTTTTTCCCATATTCATCTTGCCGCCTGTTAATCCCGGCATCTGTTTCATCATCTTCTTGCTCTGCTCAAACTGCTTCACAAGACGATTTACTTCTGTAATATCCACTCCGGCGCCTCTGGCGATACGGTTCTTGCGTGAGATGTTCAGAATGTTAGGGTTACTTCTCTCCTGAGGTGTCATGGAAAGAATGATGGACTTGGTACGGTCCATAGCCTTCTCATCGATCATACCCTCGATATCCTTCATCTTACCGCCCATTCCGGGAAGCATGTTCAGGATACTGGAAATACCACCCATCTTGTTCATCTGCTCCATGCTGGTAAGATAATCATTGAAGTCGAAGTCCATTTTCTTCAGCTTCTTTTGCATCTCCTGAGCCTGTTCCTGATCCACAGATGCTTCCACCTTCTCGATCAGACTCATTACATCGCCCATTCCAAGGATCCTGGAAGCCATACGTTCCGGATAAAACTGTTCCAGATCTGAAAGCTTCTCTCCCATACCAACATAGAAGATCGGTTTGCCGGTCACGGCTTTAATGGAAAGCGCAGCGCCGCCTCGTGTATCACCGTCCATCTTAGTCAGGATCACACCATCAATGCCGACTTTATCAGAAAAGTTCTGCGCCACATTTACTGCATCCTGTCCTGTCATGGCATCAACTACAAGCACTGTAGCATCTACATTCACATTCGCTTTGATATCCTCAAGCTCCTGCATCATATCCTCATCAATGTGAAGACGTCCTGCTGTATCGATGAGCACAACATTCTGCTGATTGGATTTCGCATGCTCGATAGCTGCTTTTGCAATATCCACGGGATTCTGCTTATCTCCCATGGAAAAGACCTCGACGCCCTGTTTCTCACCGTTTACCTGCAGCTGTGTGATCGCTGCCGGACGGTAAACATCACAGGCCACAAGCAGTGGTCTCTTTCCCTTGGATTTCAGTTTGCCTGCCAGCTTGGCAACCGTCGTTGTCTTACCTGCACCCTGAAGACCGACCATCATAAGAACGGTAAGATCCATTCCCGGTTTGATCGGAAGCTCTGTTGTCTCACTTCCCATCAGGTTGACCAGCTCATCATTTACGATCTTGATCACCATCTGTCCCGGATTCAGACCATTCATAACATCCTGTCCGATAGCCTTTTCCTGAACGGATTTCGTAAACTGCTTAACGACCTTAAAGTTAACATCCGCTTCCAGAAGCGCCATCTTAACTTCCTTCAGTGCTACCTTGACATCAGCCTCTGTGAGACGGCCCTTGCCCTTCAGCTTCTTAAATACATTCTGCAGTTTATCTGTTAAACTCTCAAATGCCATTGATCATAACTCCTCTAATATCACATTGGAAATCGCCGCAATATCTTCGGCGTGGTACTTGTCAGCCAGTTCATGGATCTTTATGACCTGACTGCGGATGTTCAGGAATTTCTCGACCAGATGAAGCTTCTCTTCATATTCTTCCAACGTCCGATTGCACCGTCTGATCATATCATGCACACCCTGTCTGCTGATGCCAAGTTCCTCAGCAACCTCACTTAAGGAATAATCCTCAAATACCACACTGGTGTACACCTGCCGCTGCCTCTCTGTCAGAAGCTCTCCATAAAAATCAAATAAAAATGTCTGCTCTACAAATTTCTCCATCTGTAATCACCTTGGCTATCATACACGATTCCATCATACCTGTCAAGGGTTTTTGCTTTACAAATTTATTTTTTCCTGAATTTCACAAAAAAAGGCCGGAAAAGCACTTTTCTGCTGGGTTTTGCAGGCTTTTCCGACCTTTGTTATTTTATTTACTTCTTATTAATAAAAGGCTTGTTTCTGCACTTGTTTTTTCCTTATGATTCTATTATACTGTAAATCAAAAGAATCAAAATTCCACATAATATGGCTATTATTCCTGTTTTTTCCTACAAAATATAGGAAGGAGAATTTTCCTTGAAACTCAGTGCAAGACTCATCTGCTATCATTTACAGAAATCTTTTCCCCTGCATACATCCAGGCTGGATACATTCCCCACCCTTTCCTGCCCTTCCCACTTTGAAAAGAACACCTCTCTTCAGGATGGGCGTGTTTACCTTATCACAGATCCGGATTTTCAGCTCACTTTTCATCATCCCAAAAATATTCTGTTCCTGATGATTGGAAAAATCTATCAGAACTACGAATTAACTCAGCCAAACATGTGTATCATCCCTGAAGATATTCCAGTCAATATTGTCTTTAACAGGATTCAGGATATTTTTATCCTCTATGATCAGTGGAATCAGTCCCTGATGGATTCCCGTCTCCGGAACGCATCTATCCAGGAGCTTCTGGATCTTACAGCTTCCGTTATTCCTAATCCAATAATGCTGATCGGTATGGATTTTACTATCATTGCCTCCAGAGACTGGAATCTAAGTGATCTTTCCAATTCTGTTTTGGGTTCCACTGAAAATTCCTGGGCTATTGTGGACAGCCTGAAGCAGGATCCTCATTACGAAGAGGCTTTTTATAAAACCGGATATTTTTATTATCCGGGAAATGGCCTTACTGCTCCTTCTCTTTGCGTAAATATCTCCAATAATGATAAAGCAGTATACAGGCTGATGTTTTCCGAAGGTGAGGTTCCCCTGGATGATACGTTTGGTTTTGTTCTGGAGTACCTTTCCCAGATGGTATCCCATGCACTTTCCACAGGCATCATGCACAGCCGGGATAAAGCTTTTCCTCTGCATCAGATTTTTATGTCCATTCTGACTGATCCCGGAGCTGATTATGTAAAAGTCAGTCAGCAGCTGACAAATGTAGGGTGGCTTTCTTCCCATATATATCAATGTATTTTGATCCAGACCGGGCTGATCGACCAGAAAAATCTGACCCTTAATGCCATCTGTAACTATCTGGAAAATACAATTCCTGCCACCTGTGCCACGGAACATAAAGGCAATGCTGTGCTTTTTATCAATCTGGATCTCTGCACTCTGACTATCCATGAGATTTCCGATAAGATCGAGGGCTTTATCAAAAGCAGCATGTTAAGCGCCGGATACAGCCGGAAGATGCTTGGACATTTCAATTTCCACCGGCAATACACGCAGGCTTCTGTCACCCTGCAGGTTGGAAAACGCAAAAATCCCGCAGAAAGTATCCACTATTTTGACTCCATCGCTCTGCCCTATATTCTGGAACAGGCAACCAAAAAGCTTCCTGCTTACATGGTCTGTCACGAAAAGCTTCTGTCAATGAAATATAAGGATGATGCAAAGCAATCTCATCTCTATGAAACACTGCGTTGTTTTCTGGAGCACAACCAGAACATTTCTCATACTGCCAGCGCTTTATTTATCCACAGAAGTACTCTTCTTTATCGTCTGGATAAGATCAAAGCTTTTCTGGATTCAGATCTTACAGACAGAAACGAGATCCTGTATCTGTTGCTTTCTTTTCATCTGATGGATATGGAAGAAGAAAACCGGAATACAAGATCATAAAAAACGGGAACTCTCTTAAATATTTAGCGTTTTCCCAGCTGCCAAAATGCAACTGCACTGGCTGCCGCCACATTCAGTGAATCCACACCGTGTGCCATTGGAATACATACCGTATAATCACAGTCCGCAATGGTCTCCGAAGCAAGGCCATCCCCCTCTGTTCCAAGAACTACTGCCAGTTTTTCTTCTGCCATCAGATGAGGATCATCAATATCAAAGGAATCCTCCCTAAGAGCCATGGCTGCCGTCTTAAATCCCATCGCTTTCAGAGACCGGATTCCTTCCGTTTTCCACTCTGTTTTTTCATCAAAAAAAGTCCATGGTATCTGGAATACGGTTCCCATGCTGACACGGATCGCACGGCGGTACAATGGATTGCTGCACCCCGGTGTCAGCAGCACCGCATCCATCCCAAGAGCCGCCGCAGAACGAAAGATCGCGCCTATATTAGTAGGATTTACCACATTTTCCAGAACTGCGATCCTGCGGGCATTTTTGCATACATCGACTATATCAGGAAGCGCCGGCCGGCGCATTGCACAGAGCATTCCTCTTGTGAGCTTGAATCCGGTCAGCTGCGTCAACACATCAAATTCTGCCGTATAAACCGGGATGTCTCCACAACGACGGATCAGTTCTTTTGCCTCACCCTCAACATGTTTATGTTCCACCAGAAAAGAAATCGGCTGACACCCGGAATCCAAAGCTCTCTCAATAACCTTCGGGCTCTCCGCAATAAAGATCCCCTTCTCCGGTTCTGCCCGGTTCAAAAGCTGTATCTCCGAGATCCTGGCATATACATCCAGCTCCGAAGCGTTGAAATCTGTGATTTCTATGATATTTGACATGGTTATTTTTCTCCTGTTCTGTCTTCTTGTTTTCATCCTGCTATTGTAACAGAATCTCTTTGCAAAAGAAAGCCAGGTGCTATATGTTTCCACCTGGCTTTGCTGCTACTTGTAAAACAATTTGTTTATATTCAGATCCTCACTTCCATCCACCGGATCATATCCCCGATCACTTCATCTTTACAATACTCATTCAGGATCTCATGAAAAAGTCCGCCGTAGATCTTCATCTGCTTGTCTTTTGATCCTGCTTCTTTAAAGAAATCATAGGTATCCTGTACACTTACCAGACCGTCTTTCTCGCCGTGTGTCATAAGGACCGGATAATGGAACTCTGCTTTTTTCTCTTTGAACCAGTCAAGTCCGTCGCAGATCGCATAGCATAACCCCGCTGTAAAGGACTGTTTATTGTATGGATCTTTTCCGTACCAGTCTACCACTTCCTGTACAGAGCATACACCTGACCCCAGCTGATTGGCAAGGCGCGTATGTACATCCATTTCTCCCGGCACACCACGTATCAGATTGCCGTTATCTGCGGTCAGCGCACCACTGGTAATGATCCCCCGGAGTTTTTTGTCCGGATATTTGGCTCCGTACAGAGAAACCGTAAATCCGCCCATGCTGTGTCCCAGAAGAAATACCGGAATATCCGGATTTTCCTCAATTGCCATATCCACAACTACGTTGGTGTCGTCCAGAAGCTCATTGAAATCTGAATAAAAAGTCTCTTCACCCTCAGACCGTCCATGTCCTCTGTGATCAAAACGATAGGTTCCGATTCCCGCCTCATGAAGTTTTTCCGCAAAATAATCGTACCTGCCCTGGTGCTCACAGAGTCCGTGGACAATCACGATCACCGCTTTATTGTCTGCTGCCGTTTCTTTTTTCAGATACAGTTTCGTTCCGTCAAACGATGTGATCATACTTTCACCCATAATAAAAACCTCCCTTTTCTTGCTGCGAGATACATATCCCCATTATATGTCTCACGCTATCTGATAGGTTTATCATATCATGAAATCTGTATTTTGATAACCCCTATTACTAATTATCAGCAATTATATGATTTTTACAAAAAGTAATGAAAAATAGAGGAGTGACATATTTTGTTCTCTGAACTATAATCACCTCAGTACAAAGGGGCTGTCGCACTAAAAAATTAGTGCGACAGCCCCTTCTTTTTTCATTGTTAGGGCAAATCCCTAACAAAAACGGCAGCGGAATATCTACATTTCCGCTGCCTGAATTTCTTATTCTACTTCTTCCGGCTCCATGCTGAGCATATGGCCTTCCTGATTTCCAATATCATATTTCTGTCCGTATTCCTTGAAATACTGGTAGTAGTCCGCACTGTTTGTGGGATAGATCTTGGAATCGTGAATATGAAGATCAGATCCTGTCTCTCCGCTCTTCATAAGTGCCACCATAGCACTTGCACAGTGAGTTGCGATACGACAGAAACTGTTGAGGATATCACTAAATACCGTTCCCTCTTCCAGTCCGCATTTGCCCTGGCTCAGTCGCTCTGCATGACGCATCTTCAGTACATCACAAAGTCCTGTGATCACAGCTCCGAGAGGTGCTACTCTCTGTGCCATTTCTTTATCGTCTTTCATGAAAGCATTGCAGGTTATATTGATATCCTCACGAACTGCCTCCATAACAACATTCAGCTCATCCCAGGCTTCCTGTGAAAAATTCGTATGGTTATCATGCATTTCATTGGACATATGAGCAATGTAAGAAGCATGATCACCGATACGCTCAAAGTCATTGATCGTATGCAGATACAGTGAAGTCTGTCTTGTCTGTGCAGAATTCATCTCTCTCTTTGTCAGCTGGATCAGATACTCTCCTAGACGACTTTCATACTTGTCGATCAGATCCTCTTTTCGCTGAACCTTATCATACTTATCCTGCTGATAATCATTCAGAAGATTCATGGCTCTGTTGACATTCTTACGGAGCTTCTTGGACATTCCGTTCATTACACGGTGACACTGTGCGATAGCAAGGGCCGGGTAATTCAGAAGACGCTCTTCCAGAAGATCAAAGTCTGCCTCATCTTCCAGATCTTCTTTGTTATCCTTAACAAGCCAGCATACCAGCTTCTCGATCTTTGAAATAAACGGGAACAGCACGATAACCGTTGCCAGACGGAAAACTGTGTTCAAAAGTGCGATCGCTACCGGTGTCATGGTCATATCCATAAATGTAAAATGTACAAACGCATTCACGGTATAAAAGATCACAGACCAGAGAATCAGACCAAACAGGTCATTGATCAGATATACAAGAGCCGTTCTTTTACCGTTCTTATTTGCTCCGATGGCTGAGATCAGAACTGGACATGCAGCACCAACACCGATACCAAGAACGATCGGAAATGCACTTGCAAATGTCAGGATACCGGTTACGGAAAGAGCCTGGAGCACACCGACTGTTGCAGACGCACTCTGGAGTACCGCAGTAAAAGCGATACCTACGAGAATACCTGCGATCGGATTGGAAAACATAGTCAGCATCTTGATGAACATCGGACTCTCACGCAATGGAGATACCGCACCACTCATCATCTGCATACCTGTCATCAGGATCGCAAAACCAAGCATGATATTTCCCACGTTCTTATGTAAGGTACGCTTACAGAACATACGGAAAATAATACCAACTACAGCCACAACAGCAGAAATAGTTGCTGTGGAAAGAACACTAGCGATTCCATTAGATCCTTCAATATAAGAAAGACATAAGATCCAGCCAGTAATACTGGTTCCGATATTGGCTCCCATGATGATACCGATCGCCTGTTTCAGTTTCATCATACCGGAGTTTACAAAACCGATCACCATAACTGTCGTCGCAGAAGACGACTGGATCACACTGGTAACACCAGTACCAAGTGCGACACCCTTCAGCGGAGTATTGGTCATCTTATAAAGAAATGCTTCCAGCTTATTACCTGCTGCCAGCTTCAGACCATCGCCCATTAGGGACATACCAAACAAAAATAATGATACTCCACACAACAAAGATAAGATCATTGAAAAAATTGCCATAATTTTCTCCTTTGTCATACTCGCTTCCTGTCATAACCTGTCAGGAGCCATGTTATCCTGAAAATGCGACTTTACATTTCCTTAATCTGGATTTTTCTTATTTTTAACATTTTCCCATTTATTATGCCACATCAATTTCCATATTACAACAACAGATTTATTTCGAAAATGAAAAAATTCGAAGGCAGCGGATTATCTTCCAAAACTCTGCCCTCGAAATGGGGATTTTTGAGTGATTTTTCACAAAATTTTCTATTTTTCCAGGCGCATCAGCATATCATCCAAAATATCTTCCAAATACCCTCCCGTTGTTTTTTCCCCTTCTTTTTTTATCTGGAGCATCGCTTTCAAATCTTCATCGGACAGGCAGATGATCAGTTTCCCGCTTTCCCGTAGACTTCCCCGTGCAGCCATTTTCGCATGTTTATCCGCTCCTTTTCTGGAAATAATGATCGCAACTTTACGGAGAGCTTTTTCGTACAGATATTTTTCTGTAGTGTAAATTTCCCTCTGAGTAATAGGCTTTTCATAGTTTTTAAACTCGAACACGATATACTTCGTAGAAAAATACTTACAGATCGTGTCAAAAAAATCCTGTGTCACCCCGTTTTTGATCTTACAGCACATGTCAAAACGATACAGATCTTCCTCTGTTGTCTTCTGCTGCTCCCACAAAGTCAGATATTCTCCAAGGATATATTTCAGAATAGAAACACAAAGTTCCTCATATTTCTTGAAAGCTGCACTACCGGTCTCCAACACTTTTAACTGCGCTATATAGCTGTCAGCAACCGATTCCGGATCCGTATTCTCCATCTGGCTGCTTTCCTCAAAGATAAAAGGCTCCGGTCTCTCCGGTTCTATGTTTTCCACCGAATAATTCAGAATCGAGATCAGTTCGTTCTTCAGTTCCGGATAGTCCTCAAAGAGCCACAGCACATTTCGGATGTCCCAGACATATCCAAGCTTCGCCTCTTCGTACTTTCTCTTAGTCTCATCAGAGACCAGATTCGCCACTACACAGATATTTTGTAATGGCAGATCCTTTTTCTGATCTGACACTGCTTTTCCAACCAGACGGCTATAACTCTGCAACCGTTTAAGTGTAGCGATTTCTTTGGAATCACTGTACATTCTGGTCATAAAGACCCATTCATCGCTTTGGAAAGAAACCCCTTTATATGTAAGGTATTTTTCAAAAAGCTGCTTAAAGCGGGCCATATTTTCCCAGTTTTTCATCTGCACATCACCCTCTGAATTTATATAGGGTTCTACGCAGAGATTGCGAACGACCTGTTCTGTCACTTTTATGTTCGGCGCATATATCAGGCTTCTGTACATCCGGCTTTTGTTTGGCACAGAACGTGGAAAATCTTCCGGAAATCCCTTTAATCTGGCTATTTCTTTGTGTGTGATCTTATGATAGACGCCATGGATACGGATCAGCGGCATTTTTATCAGATTCAGACGAACCTGCCCGGATTCCCGATAACCGCCTTTTTCCCAACACAAAACGCTGTCACCGGCATGCGAAGCATCAATCTTCTCTTTCGCAAAATCAATTCTGTAATACCAGGAATCCTGTGGATTCATTTCCACCCAGCCATCCAACAGGATACTACTCTTATGGACCTGCACCGGCATGATCATATCCGAAGCATTCACTCTTTTTGAAACAATATATGCAAATTCTTCCCGCAGCGGAAATGCAGTAACCTCCGAACTCTGGATATTTTTATGCGTGATATGGTATCCATATTCTTGCAGCTGAAAAATGTGCTCCTTTATGAACCCTTTCCATAATTGCTTTTTCATAACAAAAAGAATGGCCGGCGGTCGTCTTCTTTGCACCAGGGTCAAACTATAAAACACCTCTTCTGCTTTCGACTGCGTCAGATCAAAAGCCCAGACATCACTGTCCGGAACTGTGGCAGGATCTATGGAAGAAAGGCTGCATGCAGTTACATTTTGACTTATATTTTCCTGATAGATCTCTATCACTTTTCTGTCCGGCTCATATGCTTTCAAAATCTCATAACCGGCATTTTGAAAACCAAGAGTCAGCGCACCGATACCGGCATTAAAGATCACCACTGTATTCTTCATATATTTTTTCCTATCTTATTATTTGTACTGTGACAGCAGCTCCAAAAGCTTACCACTGTTGATTGGTTTGTTATAATTGATCCCCACAAGCCAGGATATTCCCTGTACATTTCTGTAAAGACTCCGGATAATTTTTCTCCTTTATCTGCTCTATGGCTGTCCGGGCACTCTGGTTTCAGTTCAATCTCCTCTCTGGCACTACCGGCATAAGCATGTACCCGTCACCCCTTCTTAATATCCCCTGAAAAGCAAAATAATTTCACAGCATCATATGTCTATATGATACCATGAAACTATTTTTGCGTAAAGATTTTATAAAAAAGCCTCAGAGTATTTTCGCATATACATACTCTGAGGCTTTCTCTATAGTCCATATATATTTTTTACTCCACTGTCACGCTCTTCGCCAGATTTCGTGGTTTATCCACATCCAGTCCTTTGGCTACGCTTACGTAGTAACCCAGAAGCTGAAGCGGGATCACTGCCAGGGATGTTGCAAAGTGCGGGTCTGTTTTCGGGATGTAGACGGTGAAGTCTGCGGTATCCTCGATATTGTAATTGCCAAATGTGGTCAGACCCATAAGGTAGGCGCCGCGGCTCTTGCACTCAACCATATTGCTGACTGTTTTTTCGTAGAGATCCGGCTGGGTCAGCACACCGATCACAAGAGTCCCATCTTCGATCAGGGAGATCGTTCCGTGTTTCAGCTCTCCGGCAGCATAGGCTTCAGAGTGAATGTAACTGATCTCTTTCATCTTCAGACTGCCCTCCAGGCTGATAGCGTAATCAATTCCTCTTCCTACAAAGAAAGCATCTTTTACATTTGCCTGTTTGGAGGCAAACCACTGGATACGCTCCTTATCTTCCAGGATCTTACAGATCTTATCCGGAAGTGTCTGCAGTTCACTGATATAATTGCTGTAGGCTTCTTCTATGATCGTTCCTCTTACCATTGCAAACTGGATCGCAAGTGTATAAGTTGCGATCAGCTGTGTGCTGTACGCCTTGGTAGTAGCTACAGAAATCTCCGGTCCGGCCAGAGTATAAAATACATTATCAGCCTCACGTGCAATGGAAGATCCCACTACATTAACGATTCCCAGTGTACGAATACCATTTTCCTTGCATTTACGAAGTGCTGCAAGACTGTCTGCTGTTTCACCGGACTGGCTGATGATCACTGCAAGGCTGTTGGTGTTAAGGGCCATTTTTCGGTAACGGAATTCGGAAGCGAGCTCTACCCTTACCGGGATCTGTGCAAGATCCTCGATCACATACTGTGCTGCCATTCCTACGTGATAAGCGGAGCCGCAGGCTATGATATAGATCTGCTGGATGTTCCGGATGCTTTCTTCTTCCAGGCCAACTTCACTGAGGTCGATCTTTCCATCCTTGAGCACGGAATTCAACGTATCCAGTACTGCCTTTGGCTGTTCATGGATCTCTTTCATCATGAAATGCTCATATCCGGCTTTTTCCGCTGCTTCTGCATCCCATTCAATGGTTTTCAGCTCTTTCTCGATCTCATCTCCATCAAGATTGTAGAAGGTGACTTCGCCTTTTTTCACACGCGCCATCTCCAGATTGCCGATATAATATACATTGCGGGTGTATTTCAGGATCGCCGGTACGTCAGAAGCGATAAAGGATTCATCTTCTGCCACTCCAAGGATCATGGGGCTGTCTTTTCTGGCTACATATATTTCACCCGGATAATCCCTGAACATGATCGCAAGGGCATAGGAACCACGGATACGTACCATGGAATGTGTGATGGCATCCACCGGTGTTCCCTCATATTTCTTGTAATAATAATCGATCAGCTTGACTGCTACCTCGGTATCGGTCTCAGAATAGAAAGTATAGCCTTTACGGGCGAGCTTATTTTTCAGTTCCTGATAGTTCTCAATGATGCCGTTGTGGACTGCTACGATATTACCGTCGTCTGTCATATGCGGATGTGCATTGTTCTCAGAAGGTTCACCATGAGTTGCCCATCTGGTATGACCGATACCACAGGTTCCCGGTACAGTCTCTCCGCCGTTTGTCTTTTCTGACAGAACTTTCAGTCTTCCCTTGGCTTTGATCACTTCCGTCTCGTCCTCGCCGTCACGTACGGCGATTCCAGCGGAATCATATCCTCTGTATTCCAGCTTGGAGAGTCCATCTAAAAGGATCGGAGCTGCCTGGTGTCTACCTGTAAATCCTACAATTCCACACATATTTATCTGTCCTTTCTGTCTATGCAGGTATTTTCGCAAAAGACCGGGCTGTTACATCATATGCAACAGTCCGGTCAGAAGTTTCAGTTATTGCAATATAACACGTCCTACAGTATAGCACGTACCACTCTTGGTTTGCAACCCGCTTTTTCCAGAGCTGCAACGATCTGATTCTTATGATCTGTTCCGAATGCTTCCATAGTGATCCGAAGTTCTACGGCTGCATTTCGGTTGGTACTTACAAACTGGTTATGATCCAGTTTGATAACATTACCCTGATTTTCAGCGATCACACTTGCAACACGTACCAGTTCACCTGGCTTATCCGGAATAAGTACGGATACGGTAAAGATACGGTCACGCTGGATCAGTCCGTGCTGTACAACCGATGACATGGTGATCACATCCATATTTCCACCGCTTAAGATGGAAACGATCTTCTTATTCTTTACATCCAGATGACGGAGAGCTGCTACAGTAAGAAGTCCTGAGTTCTCTACGATCATCTTGTGGTTTTCTACCATATCAAGAAAAGCCACGATCAGCTCATCATCATCGATGGTAATGATATCGTCCAGATTTTCCTGGATATATGGGAAGATATTTTTTCCCGGAGTCTGTACTGCAGTACCATCTGCGATAGTATTTACGTGAGGAAGCGTTACGACCTCCCCTTTCTCCAGGGATGCCTTCATACATGCTGCGCCTGCCGGCTCAACACCGATGACTTTGATGTGTGGATTCAGAAGCTTCGCAAGTGTAGAGACACCTGTAGCAAGTCCGCCCCCTCCGATCGGTACCAGAATGTAATCTACAAGCGGAAGTTCCTGTACGATCTCCATGGCGATAGTTCCCTGACCGGTTGCTACTGCCGGATCGTCAAATGGATGGATAAAGGTATATCCTTTTTCTTCTGCAAGGGCAAGTGCGTGTGCGCAGGCTTCGTCATACACGTCGCCGTGAAGGATAACCTCCGCACCGTAACTCTTGGTGCGCTCTACCTTGATCAGTGGTGTGGTAGTTGGCATGACAATGACTGCTTTTACTCCATATTTATGTGCAGCATAAGCAACACCCTGGGCATGATTTCCTGCAGATGCAGTGATCAGCCCTTTGTTCCTCTCTTCGTCAGAAAGTGTGCTGATCTTGTAATATGCGCCACGCACCTTATATGCACCGGTACGCTGCATATTCTCTGGCTTCAGATAAACCTTATTTCCCGTCATATCTGAGAAATAACTGCTGTATATCAGCTTTGTTTCCTGTGTCACTTCTTTTACTTTTGCTGCCGCTTCCTCAAAGCTCTCTAATGTAAGCATTTGTATTTAGCTCCTTTCTTCTACGTCAAAGAGGGCGTTTACAAATGCGTCTGCATCAAATTTCTGCAGGTCATCGATACTTTCGCCTACTCCGATGTATTTTACTGGTATGTCAAGCTCAGACTGGATCGCTACTGCGATTCCGCCCTTGGCTGTACCATCAAGTTTGGTAAGAATGATTCCGGTAACGTTTGCGACCTCGGCAAACTGTCTTGCCTGGGAAAGCGCATTCTGGCCCGTGGTTCCGTCAAGAACTACCAGCGTTTCCAAATATGCTTCCGGATACTCACGTTCCAGAATACGGTAAATCTTGCGAAGCTCTTCCATAAGGTTTTTCTTATTATGAAGTCTTCCTGCGGTATCGCAGATCAGAATATCTGCATTTCTGGCTTTGGCTGCTGCCACGGCATCATAGACAACAGATGCCGGATCTGCTCCGTCCTGGCCGCCAATGATCTCAACGCCTGCACGGTTAGCCCACTGTGTCAGCTGCTCTCCGGCTGCCGCACGGAAGGTATCTGCTGCTCCGAGGATGACCTTTTTTCCCTGATCCTTTAATTTACCGGCCAGTTTGCCTACAGAGGTAGTCTTACCTACTCCGTTGACACCGATCACAAGGATCACGGATTTCCGGTTCTCAAACTCATATTCTGTGCTTTCTACCTGCATCTGTTTTTTGATGCTGTCGATCAGAAGCTGTTTGCACTGGGACGGCTCCTTGATATGCTGCTCAGCAACCTGCTCCTTTAAATGCTCCAGAATGGAGGTGGTTGCGTTAATGCCGATATCTCCCATGATCAGGATCTCTTCCAGTTCTTCATAAAAATCATCATCAATACTGGAAAAACCGCTGAAAATGGAATCAAAGCCGGCAACGATATTGTCTCGCGTTTTGGTAAGTCCGCTTACCAGACGTTTAAAAAATCCTTTTTTTTCTTCTGCCATACTGATTCATCCCCTCTGCTACTGGGTAAGCTGGTTCTCTACTAAATCTACGGATACCAGCGTGGATACCCCTTTTTCCTGCATGGTAATTCCATAAAGCCTGTCTGCTGCATTCATGGTACCACGTCTATGTGTTATTATAATAAATTGTGTGTTCTTCGTCAACTTCTGAAGATATCCCGCAAAACGTCCTACATTGGAATCATCCAGTGCAGCCTCGATCTCATCCAGAAGACAGAATGGTGAAGGCTTCAGATTCTGGATCGCAAAAAGAAGTGCAATGGCTGTCAGAGCTTTTTCCCCACCGGAAAGCTGCATCATGTTCTGAAGTTTTTTTCCGGGCGGCTGGGAAATGATCCGGATCCCTGCCTCAAGGATATCCTCGTCTTCCGCAAGTTCCAGAGTTCCCCGGCCTCCGCCGAACAGTTCTTTGAAGGCTTTATCAAATTCTTTCTGGATCTCTCCGAATTTTTCGCTGAACTGCTTCCGCATGCCCTCATCCAACTCCTGGATGATCTGTTCCAGCGTTTTTTCCGCTTCCAAAAGATCGTTGTACTGACCGCTTAAGAACGTATGCCGTTCCAGAAGTTCTTTGTAATCCTCAATGGCATTGACGTTGACAGAGCCAAGAGCTCGGATCTCGTCCTTTAATTTATGGATCTGCTGCTTCATCACATGCCTGTCATTCATTTCTTCTTTCCTGTACTGCAAGGCATTATTCGGAGTGATCTCGTATTCTTCCCACATATAGGAAATCCTTGCTTCCCGGTTCTCTTCGATCTTTTCTGCCTGAGTCTTCAGTCGGAAGCATTCTTTGTCCAGAAGACTGATCTGGCCAGACAGCTCATCACGCTTTTCAAAAAACTCCTTATGGCTTTTTGTGCGCTCTTCCTTTTCCTGCTGCCATTTTTCCAGCTGTTTTGCAGCCACCTCTTCTTTTGCGGCAAAGCCTTCGATCTCCTTACGGACCTTGTCGATCGTCTTTCTCTTTTCTGCAGTTTCCTGGCTGCCTTTTTCCAGAGAATCCAGAATTTCTTCCCTCTCTTTCGAAAGAACTTCGATTTCCTCTTTCAGGCGCCGCAGATTTTCCTTTATGAAGCTTTCCTTCTGCTGGGATGCAGATGCGTCAAGACGGATCCTTTCCAGCTTCTCTGAAGTCTCCGCTTCGTCCTTTTTCCAGTCCTCCAGCTCCTTCTGCCGGGTCTCGATAAACGTTTCCAGCTCTTCCTCATCCCTTTTGGATGCTTCAAGTTCCTGCGTGATCTTTATGTTATCTGCCTGCATGTCTCTTGCCTGAAGACGGATCTCCTCCTGCTCCCTCTCGATTCTGGTATAACCGCCGCGGATCTCCTCCGCTTTTTTCTCCAGCTGTTCAATGTTCAACCTGGCTGTATTCTGCTGAATGGATTGTTCCTGAAATTTCTGCTGCAGCGCCGCCACAGTATCACGCATCTCATTTCTTCTGCTGCGGTTATCTTCCATGGACTGTCGGATCTCATGATACCCGGCTGCCAGCTCTTTTACCTTCTTTTCCAGTTCCTCGATCTCACGACGACGCCCAAGAAGATTGCTGTTGTTCTTAAAAGCTCCACCGGTCATGGAACCGCCTGGACTTAAGGATTCTCCCTCCAACGTTACCATACGGATACTGTGTCGGTATTTTCTGGCAATGGCAATAGCATGATCGATATGATCCACCACCAGCACTCTGCCAAGAAGATATCCGATCAGACCGTCATATTCCTTCTCTGCAGTTACCAGGCCACTGGCAAGACCAATAGCTCCCGGTTCGTTCAAAGCACCTCTCTGATTAAACTCGCCTCTTGAAGAAATGCTGTTTAACGGGAGAAAAGTCGCACGACCATACCGGTTTTTCTTCAGGAATTCGATCATCTGCTTAGCAGTCTGCTCGTTATCCGTAACGATATTCTGAATACTTCCGCCAAGAGCTGTCTCAATAGCGATCTCATAATTTTTTTCAACGTGAATGATATCCGCCACTACGCCACGGATCCCAGGAACATGATTCTTCTGTTCCATGACACGGCGGATACTGTTTCCATATCCATCATAACGTTCTGTGATATTGCGGAGGGATTCCAGTCTAGATGCCTCTCTATGATAGGACGTCTGTTCCTTTTCCAGCTGTGTATTCTGCTGTTTAAGGGTTTCCTGGATGGCATGTATCTCTTTTGTAAGACGGCTGCCTTCTTCTCTGGTTTCCTGAATGGCCTTCGTGATAGTGTCGTATTCCTTCTGTGCCTGATCGATCGCTGACTGCTGCTCCTCTTCCTGGGTTTTCAGGGAAAGGATCCTCTGACTGATTCCTGCTTTCCGGATATCCAGCTGCTCCTTCATGGCATCAAAACGCTGTGCCTTACCTTTGGTGTTTGCACGGGAATTAAGGATTTCAATGATCTCATTCTTACCATCTTCCACTACCTGGGTGCATTCTTCGATGCTACTCTGGATATTGTCCATTTTTTTCTGCTCGTCAGCAAGTTTTCTGTCGATCTCCCGTAAATTTGCCTGAAGATCTGCTTTTTGCTCTTCCAGAGCTTCCTGGTCTGCAGATTTTTTCTCCGTATCTTCCTGAACTGCTAAAAGACGGCTGCGATAATGACTGTCATTCTGCTCTCCTGCCAGGATCTGTTCATGAAGAACATTGATCTCACCGGACAGCTGTTGTTTACGGATAGCACGATCCCGGCTTTCTTCCCTCAACGCCTCCATCCGCTCATTCAGCTCTTCCAGTATTTTTTCCAGACGTTCATATTCATCCTTGGTACGACTATGAGCATCCTGGGCTTCTTTTAACTGATTTTCTGCGATCCTGGTTTTTTCTTCCAGCTCGCGGATCAGATTTCCGGTGTGTTCATATTCCAGGAGGAACATATTTATATCCAGCTCTTTCAGATTTTCTCTTTTTGCCAGATATATTTTTGCAGTCTCAGACTGACGTTCCAGCGGTTCCAGCTGCTTGGTCAGCTCACTTAAGATGTCCGTGACACGGACCAGATTCTGTTGTTCTTCCTCAAGCTTCTTCAGTGTGGTATTTTTTCGTCTTTTAAATTTGACGATCCCGGCTGCCTCGTCAAAAAGCTCTCGGCGTTCTTCGGGTTTTCCACTTAAGATCTTATCGATCTGACCCTGTCCGATGATGGAATATCCTTCTTTTCCGATACCGGTATCATAGAACATCTCATTGATGTCCTTTAAACGACAGGAGCTGCCGTTGATGCGGTATTCGCTCTCACCGGAACGATACAGTCTTCTGGTAACGGTTACTTCTTCAAAATCCACCGGGAGCTTGTGATCACTGTTATCAAGTGTAATAGCCACGGACGCAAAGCTCAGAGGCTTGCGAAGCTCCGTTCCTGAAAAGATAACATCCTGCATATTCCCGCCTCGAAGCTGCTTGGCGCTCTGTTCTCCCAGAACCCAGCGGACTGCATCGCCAACATTACTTTTTCCGCTGCCGTTAGGTCCTACGATGCCGGTGATCCCGTTATGAAATTCAAAATTTATTTTCTGTGCAAAGGATTTAAATCCCTGCACCTCTATATTTTTCAGATACATTGGCCACCTGCTGTTATTTTATACTGCGTATTGCCTCTAGGGCTGCAGCCTGTTCTGCTGCCTTTTTTGTATGGCCGGTTCCGGTTCCCATACTTTTTCCATTGATCAGTGCCTCCACAGTAAAGCTCTTGCTGTGGTCCGGTCCCTCTTCTTTCAGAAGACGATATTCCACCGGATGATTTCCGCCTTCCTGTACCATTTCCTGAAGCACTGTCTTGCTGTCATAAAAAATCCTCTTATCCTCCAGATCGTTCAGGATAAATTTCATAACAAAAGCCTGTGCCGGTTCAAATCCACCGTCCAGATACATAGCCCCAATCAGAGATTCCAGGGCATCAGAAACGATGGAATCTCTTTTACGACCGCCCATCATTTCCTCACCTCTTCCAAGGAGGATAAACTCCGGAAGCCCGAATTCTCTTGCACAGTAGGCAAGACTCTTTTCACATACCATGCTGGCACGTTTCTTGGTCAACTCACCTTCCTGATTATTCCGGAATTTTTTGTACAGGAAATCACTGCTGATCAGCTCCAGCACCGCATCTCCAAGAAACTCCAGACGCTCATTGCATCCAAGCTTTCCAAGGTGTTTTTCGTTGGCATAGGAGCTGTGTGTCATTGCCTGCTCCAGTAAAGATTTTGCGGTAAACTGGTATCCGATAGTCTGCTCCAGCTTTTTTAAATTATTTTCCATTTCTTCTTCCCTTCGTTACCCGGCGAAGAGTCTCCACTGCATCGCCGACAGTAACGATCTCCTCGGCTTCCTCCGGGGCGATACGAACATCAAAAGTTTCCTCCAGATCAATAAGAATCTGAAAAAAATCCAGAGAATCCACTCCCAGATCATCCACAAAGGTAGTTTTTTCTGTAATGGCATCCATATTTCTTCCCAGAGTTTTTTCGATGATGGTCTTCAGCATTTCCAGTTCCACGACTGTTCGCCTCCTGTTCTGTCTGTAATATTTCCGGCAATCCCGGTTTTATTTTTTTTCGCTTTTTTCTTCCGCCTGTGCTTTCTGCTCAGCTGCTATAAACTCCTCGATCTTTTCATTGATCTTCTCTTCCTTAAACTGCTCGCACTGAAAGATCGCATGACGGATTTCTACGCTTCTGGCACTTCCGTGGCTTTTGACCACAAGACCTTTCAGACCAAGAAGCGGTGCTCCGCCATATTCACTGGCATCAAATGATTTTAAGGTTTCCTTAAGAGCAGGTTTTACCATCAGAGCTCCCATTTTACTGCGAATGTTTGTCATCATACCTTTTTTGATCATAGATATCAAAGTAGCTCCAACACCTTCATAAAGCTTGAGGATCACATTTCCTACAAAAGCTTCACACACTACTACATCTGCATAACCTGACGGGATATCTCTCGCCTCAATACTTCCGATGAAATTAATATCCTTACATGCTTTTAACAGAGGGAAGGTAGCCTTTACCAGCGCATTGCCCTTTTCTTCCTCAGCACCGTTATTAACAATAGCAACTCTCGGTTTCTTAATACCCACTACATTTTCCATATAGATGGAACCCATCTGCGCAAACTGTACCAGATGATCTGGTCTCGCATCTACATTGGCACCACAGTCGATCAGAAGGGAAACGCCCTTTGCCGTAGGGATCAGCGGAGCAAGAGGTGGTCTCCGGATCCCTTTGATCCTGCCTACGATCACCTGGCCTCCTACCAGTACCGCACCGGTGCTTCCGGAGGAAACAAAGGCATCGGCCTCCTGTTTTTTTACAAGATTTAATCCCACTACAATAGAGGAATCTTTCTTTTTCTGGATAGCCATGACCGGAGGTTCCGCAGTCTCGATCACCTGAGACGCATGCACCACACGAATCCTGTCCTTAGGATAATCCGGGTATTTCCGAAGCTCTGCTTCGATCACATCCTGTACTCCTGTAAGGATAACCTGGATGTTCTCTTTTTCTTTCACAGCTTCCACTGCGGCTTTTACCGGTTCCTCGGGAGCATTGTCACCACCCATTGCATCTACAACGACTTTTACCATTTCTGACATATGTTGTCCTTTCTCTGTCCGAAATCTTTTCGGAATGCATATGGTACACTGTAGTGAAAATCCTCATACACATCCGTATAAGGATTTTCATTGCAGAGTACCAAAAGTTAAGCGGATATTCGAAATCCGCATTCGCTACCTACTCATAACCGAATAACTGCTTCGCAGTTTATCCGGTTAACGTACCGTTATTTATGATACTAGAGTTTTGCCTGAGAAGTCAATATCTTTTACTCTTTCTGATTTTCAATCTGTTCTGCAAGATCATTTAAATATACCCAGCGATCCATTTTTTCATCCAGCTTCTGCTGGATTTCCTGCTGCTCGTCGGAAAGCTCCCTGAGTTTTCCCGCATTTGTGGCATTGGCAGCCATCTCTTTGTCGATCTGCTCCAGACGTTCTTCCAATGCTGCGATGTCATCGTCAATAGTGTCAAATTCTTTCTGTTCTTTATAGGTGAATTTCAGTTTCTGTTTCCGGTTCTGTTTCCAGGTATCTGCAGCGGATTTCTTTTTCTCAGGCTCAGCTGTTTCTCCCTGTACTGTACCGCCATTCATATCTGAACGCGTTTCCAGAGACTGTCCCTTTCTTTCCTTTGCTTCCAGATAATCCGTATAACCGCCCTCATACTGGACAAGCCGGCCATCTCCCTCAAATGCCATAATACGGTTCACCACATTATCCAGGAAATAGCGGTCATGGGACACTGTGATCACGATGCCGGAAAAAGAATCCAGATAGTCCTCAAGAATGGTCATGGTGGGAATATCAAGATCATTTCCGGGCTCATCAAGAAGAAGAACATTTGGCGCCTCCATCAGAACCTTCAAAAGATACAGTCTTCGCTTCTCACCTCCGGAAAGCTTCTCCACCGGGGTGTACTGCATGGCCGGATCAAAAAGAAATCTCTCAAGCATCTGGGAAGCTGTGATCCTTCCTTCTTTTGTCGGAACATATTCCGCCACCTCACGGATATAATCAATCACTCGCTGTCTTCCATCCATATCCGGAACGTTTTGTGCAAGATACCCGATACGGATCGTTTCTCCGATCTGAATCTCTCCGGAATCCGGCAAGATCAGTCCATCTGCCATTTTAAGAAGTGTGGACTTACCGCAGCCATTTGGCCCGATGATCCCGAGACGCTGATCACGAAGAACAATATGATCAAAATCATTGATCAAAAGACGACCTTCGATGGTTTTACTTACATGATGAAACTCTATGGTTTTCTTTCCCATACGGGTCTCAATGGAATCCATTTCCACATTCTGCTCTTTCAGCGGGGTTTTTCCCGCCTTCAGTGCTTCCAAACGGTCAAGCCTTGCTCTCTGTTTTGTACTTCTGGCACGACAGCCTCTTGCTGCCCATTCCAGTTCCATCCGAAGTACACTGCGGCGCTTCCGGTCACTGGCAAGCTCCATTTCCTCTCTCTGCGCTTTCAGCTCCAGAAATCTGGAATAATCTCCTGCATAGGAATATAATTTTCCGTGGCTGATCTCCAGGATCCGGTTTGCCACACGATCCAGGAAATAACGGTCATGAGTGACCATGATCACCGTCCCACGAAAATTCCGGAGAAAATCTTCCAGCCATATGACCATTTCTCCGTCCAGATGGTTGGTAGGCTCATCCAGGATCAGAATGTCAGCCGGATTTAAAAGCATCCTTGCCAGCGCCACTCTTTTCTTTTCACCACCGGAAAGATTATCCATATTAATATTCTGATCGGTAATACCAAGTGTATTCAGCATGCGTCTGGCCTCACTTTCGGTACTCCAGTCCTTCTGCCATTTGCCTTCTGCCACATAGTCCAGAATGGTCATATGCTGCGGAAATTCCGGAGTCTGGGGAAGCCAGCTGATCCGGATCCCGTTCTGGGTGATCACCTGCCCTTCGTCCGGTTCTTCCTCTCCGGCGATCACGCGGAGCAAAGTAGTTTTACCGGTTCCGTTTACACCGATGATACCTATTTTTTCTCCCTGATCGATGCCGCAGGAGATATCATCAAATATCACCTTATCTCCAAAAATTTTGTGGATATGTTCTATATTAAGAATGTTCATGCGCATTTTCTCCGTTTTCTTCCAAAGTATATAAAAATCATTTCCATGATAGCGAATTTCCACGATTCCGTCAAGAATCACTGTTATGACAGGGGAAAGGGCTGTACCTCAAATCTGGAAGTACAGCCCTCTTGGGGGATTGTTTTTTATCTGGATTTTGGTCAACAGTTTCTGGTGTCGCCAGCTGCTGCCCTTATTTTTCGTATATCCACCGCCTTTCGTATCTTTTGACGCTATTGTAAAAAAATTATCAGGAAATGACAACAGACCTGTGACAAAATGACAGTTTCCATGAAATATGACATTTTTATGTTAAATATCTGCTAAAAGCACGTTCATTCCTGATAATTTTCTACACAATACGTCATTTCAGGCCAAAATCCGATATTGGATATACATAAAAGTTATGATATACTATTTTTACTACTCTTTTATAAACCGGAGGTTATATTATTTTGAATATTGCAATTATTGATGACATCTCAACGGATGCAGAAGCCCTGAAGAATATCGCTGTTTCCTATTTTGAGAAAAAACAGATCCGGGCAGAAATCTGTCATTTTTTCAGCGCAGAAGAATTTTTTGAAGATTATCAGCCCGGAAAATTTCAGATCCTGTTCCTGGATATTTATATGGACGGGATGACAGGTATGGAAGCTGCGCGCAGGATCCGAAGACAGTCCGATAACTGCATCCTTGTTTTTGTCACTACCAGCAGTGATTTCGCTGTGGAAAGCTATGATGTAGGAGCCTCCTATTATCTTCTGAAACCATTTCAGCCAGAAAAACTCTGTTCCATTCTGGATTCCTTTCAATCCAGGCATTTACTGGCATCCCGTTACATTGAAGTCGTTTCTGACCGGGTTCCCATCCGGGTCCCTCTGCGCAGTATTTTATATGCAGATACATTCCGAAATGCAGTGTGCCTTCATACCGACGCCGGTCCGGTCCGTTCTTATCTTACCTTTCACAAATTTGAGGAGCAGATCCGGGACTGTCCCAATTTTCTCTCCTGTTACCGTGGCTGTGTCGTCAATATGGACCGTATACAGGAAGCTTCTGAAGAAGGCTTTCTTCTGGACAACGGGGAGGTCGTCCAGATCCGGAAACGTGGCTCTTCTGCTATCCGTAAAGCCTATCTTCAGTATCTCTTTGCGTCAGATGAAGAAATATCTCAGCTTTAAAAATGCCATTTTCAGACTGAAAATCCGCAAACCCTCCATAACGTGCCGCAATTTCCATGATCGACGCAGTTCCGATCCCCTGTCCGGAATGCTTACCTGAAAAAAATCCTGTTTTATTTCTGCGTAAGGGATCTGTGCAGCTGTTTTCTTCTTTTATAAGAAGTTTATTATTTCTGGTACGTATCTGTACACGGACAAATCTGGAACTGCCTTTCGGACAAAGCTGTGCCGCTTCTATGGCATTTTCCAGAAGATTTCCAAAGAGACGACAAAAATCTGTATCCTGGATCCCTGTTTTTTCCGGTGCCTCTACCTGACACTGAAAAACGATCCCGTTTTTTCTGCATAGTTCTTCATAATAATGTAAGATCGCATCGGCAACCTGATTTTTACAGTAAGAATGATAGGTCAAACGTTCCTGGAATTCACGGGTATACCGGCAAAGGTATTTCTGCATTTCTCCATACTGCTCACGTTCCAGTAATGCAGACAGAACACGAAGGTGCTGACGCATATCATGACGGACACGGCTGGTTTCTTCCATCTGTTCTTTTAATCGGTCGTAATGATTTTTCTGGGCAAGGAGACGAAGTTCAGTCTGATGACTATATACCTCATAAGTCAGACTGATCTTATATGCTTCTGACAGGTCTCTCCACAGAACACAGCCAAACGCAGCTGTCAGTATCAGCCCACCTGTCTCCGGGAAACCTCCTCCCAAAATCGGCTCATAAAGATACCCTATCCGATCTGCCACAAGGGAACAGGCATAAATCGTTGTTCCCACCAAAACGATCTTTCCATATCTGCAATCTGTTTCTCCAAAAGTATTGAGCAGCATATAGATCGCTGCCACCCATTTGACTGCCTCACTGATCCAGACAACATCATAAAGAAGCCTGGCTGAAGGAAGTATATCCGCAAAAATCTCCAGAAAGAAAGCTACTACGATCCAGAGATCGATCAAAAGAAACAGATATATGCCCCTTTTTTTTCCTATAATACAATCCTCAAGCCGGATCATGCAGGAAAGGATCAGATAATAGATCATAGTTTCCAGGGCATACCAGGGCCTCGTGGGAAGAAGAAAAAAATTATGTACCAGGGAGCATAACGAATATCCTGCCACACAGAGACAGACCAGATTAAAAATAGCAAATTCTTTTGTCCTGGTTCTGACATGTACCATAAGAGTCCCAAACATGATACAGATACAGAACGCAATGGCACAGCCGCTTCCGAGTACCCGCAGTCCTCTCTGTATGCTTACACGGACCGGAGATCCCAAAACCGGAATAGCCTGGATTCCGGATCTGATATGGCTTTTGTCTGCTACTGCTATGACAATTTCTACAACCCCGGATCCCTGAAACGTAAAAACACGGTTCATGACCCGGTCCATATAGGTTTTTTCGTCAGGATCCCCCACTTCCCCGGCCAGTTCTCCATTGATATAGATTCGGTATGCGGAAAAAACCTCCGCCATAGATATCGCCCAGATTTTTTCCTCTTCGGGCAGGATCAGAAACATCCGGTATGTCCCACATCCATACGTAGAAGCCTCTTTATTCCCCAGTTCCATTTCATTACGTTCTCCGATCGAAATATAACAACTGTAATATCCTGGATCCTTTTTCAGCATCTCAGGTGTAAGCAGCTTTCCCGGAAAATATTGCCATTCCCTGGCAAGATAATGTAGCTTTGCCGCCGCATCTTTATCATCCAGACAAAGGATTCCCTGAATGGGCTGCTCGCCTTTCGCTGTATATTCATTATTTATGAGATACATCATAAAAAAAGCAGTCATAGATAACACCACAGTAAGTCCAAAGATCAGGGTCCATTGCCTACTTTTCTCCTTTATGACTGTCACCTCGCTTTCCGGATCTGCTTCGGATTCCTACGATCAGCACTGTTATCATTGTTGCTGTCGTCAGGACTGCCACTGCAAAAGGATTCTCTTCTATATCATCTATTTTCCGACCTCTTACGCAGAAGATTCCTGTCTCGTCCGTGTCAACGATCAGAAGATCCTGCTTTTTATCCAGGAATGTCTTTAGTTTTCTTCCTCGGGAATCCGTAATTTCCATAGTTTCCGGATCTCCGTTGGGAAACATCTCTTTTACCGGTATCATGATCCGGCTCCCCGGAATATCCGTGATCTTCTGAGTGCCTTTATAGATCTTTATTTCATATGAATGATTGGAAACCTTTTGTACCAGTGCCTGTATTGTACCATTCTCTGCTACCTTCCAGCTTTGTGCCACAGAAGCAGGGATACGAAGACTGATTCCTTCTTTTTCAAAATTTATATCTCCCATATATTTCAGGATAAGATCCAGACGTTTTCCACTGATCACAGTCCATTTTTCAGTAACAACTTCTGTTACTTTTCTGGCCGGCTGCTGTACTTCAGGTTCAGCCCGTACAGTCCTCGTGCTATAAATCATACCGACACACAGCGCAATAACTTCAAGTATCAACCAAAAACCATATCGTATTGTTTTTTGCAGATTATACATATCTGGTCATCCCCATTACATATGTTTCATCTATCTGCATCCAGAATACCTCTTTTTCAGCTTTCAGGCAATCAAATCTATACGTAATAAATCGACATCTTTCGAACAAAACAAAGGTGCTGATCACTGCTATTGCACAGAATCAGCACCTTTTCATATATCGTTATTTCTTTTTCTGCATACCTGGAAATCGCCGAAAATAATAGATGACAAACAGTACCGCAGTAATTATCCAGGACACCGGATAACTGAGCATGATACTGTCGATCCCCGGATGAGATCTTACAAAAGCAAACAACCAGATGATACGTAAAAGACAGACTCCTCCACAGGTCAAAATCATAGGAACCAGTACTCTTCCGGCACCACGCAGCGCTCCGGAAAGAATTCCGATCACAACATAAATAGCATAGGACGGAATCAGGAAACGGATCATATGCACCCCAATGTCTACAACCACCTGATCTGTTGTAAACAAATGGTAGATCGGATTTGCGAACAGAATAAGTGCTCCGCTTACAATAAACGCCGAAATGTATGCCATCACCATACAGACGCGGACACTTTTTCGCATGCGGTGGTATTTTCCGGCACCATAATTCTGTCCCACAAAGGTGGTAATTGAGATGGCAAAAGCATTGCATACCATCCAGAACACCGCATCAATCTTTCCCATAGTTCCCCAGGCTGCAACTGTGTCAGTCCCCAGTTCATTGACAAAAATCTGAATGGTGAGATTGGCAATATTATACATCACCGATTCCAGTCCTGCCGGAAGTCCAATCCTGAGAACTGCCCCCAAAGACCGGAGATCAAAACGAATCTCATGAAATTCCAGACGATAAATATCCTCTGCGCGCATCAGGAACCAGGTTACAAGGATGGCACTGACTGCCTGGCAGCTGACTGTTGCAAGTGCAACACCGAGGACTCCCATATGGAAGATCACTACAAATACAACATCCAGCAAAATATTCAACAAACAGGTAATGATCAGCACATAGAGCGGTCTTTTGGAATCCCCCACTGCTCTTAAGATACTGGATACCATATTATAGACCAGATTAAAAAATGTTCCCGCAAAATAGATATGCAGGTACAACACAGAATCCGGTATTACTTCTGCCGGTGTTTTCATCAGGTGAAGGATCGGCTCAGCCAGGATAAAACCTGCTGTTCCCACAATAATACTGGCAGCCAGGCAGAAGATCATGGATGTGTGAAGTGCTTTTTTAAGGTTTTTGTGGTCTTTCGCTCCGTAAAACTGAGAAATCACTACAGACGCACCGGAACATAAACCTACAAAAAAACCTACGATGAGATTCACGATCATACTGGATGAGCCTCCTACTGCTGCCAATGCTTCTTTTCCCACAAAGCGGCCTACTACAACTGTATCGGCAGTATTGTAGATCTGCTGGAACAGAGTTCCAAACAAAATCGGAAAAAAGAATATCAGAAGCTGCTTCCAGATCACACCCTCTGTGATCTGGTTCACGGCGGTATTTTTCTGATTCTTGTTCTGTTTCATATTTTTTTATTTCCCCCCAGAGTATAAAAAAAGCCGGTATACTTATCTCAGCATACCAGACTCTTTTCGCATCATATATTGACTGTCTAATTAAAATTAGTCCTCAACTTTGATGATTTCCTTCTTATTGTAGCTTCCGCAAGCTTTGCAAACTCTGTGTGGCATCATAAGTGCTCCACATTTGCTACATTTAACAAGGTTCATAGCGCTCATTTTCCAGTTCGCTCTTCTCTTGTCACGTCTAGCTTTGGAAGATTTGTTCTTAGGACAAATGGACATAGGTTACACCTCCTTAAATTTACTGAATATATCACTGATAGCTGCCATGCGGGGATCCTTAGGCTCCTCCTTGCATCCGCAGGGACCTTCGTTTAGGTTCTTCCCGCAGCGGCTGCAGATACCTTTACAGTCTTCTTTACATAAGACCTTTAAAGGCCAGCATATCAATACCTCAAGATAGACCAACCGGTCCACATCCAGGTTCATACCTGTGAGATAGCTGCTTTCATCCAGATCATTGACACGCTCTTCATCAGAAAGCTTCATATCAAGCTTCTTCTTAAATTCCAGCGGTATCTCGACGGCTACTGTCTCAAGACAGCGGTCACAGGGAATGCCCACTGTAATCTTACCGGTTCCTGTAAGCTCAAGAACCTTATCACCGGTATTGGTGATCGTAAGCTCTACCGGTTCCTTCGCAAGTACCGGAAAACTTCCCATCTGAAAATCAATCTTCTCCAGTTCAGGAATAACTGATTCCTGGATCGTCTTGCCATCACAGGAAGAAATGTCTAATAAATGAATCTGCATAAGTCTCTCCTATCCACACTCAATCCATTATACATATGGTCTTGTGATTTGTCAACGTTATTTTCGGGAAAATATTACATTTTTTTAATTTTTTATTACTGTTGGCTTAATCAGAAATTCGGGGTAAATTACGGGGGTGGACCTTTAATTGTCCGCCCCCCGAATGTATACTGCTGATCCACAGTAATATATAATTCTGCCTGATTACCGATCATGCCCGAACGGTTCTGTACCGGTACTGAAACAGCTGATTATACCAGTGCTACAGTCTCACGGCAGATTGCAAGCTCCTCGTTTGTCGGGATAACTGCAACCTTAACCTTGGAATCCGGTGTGGAGATCACGATTTCCTCGCCACGATGTCCGTTAGCATCTTTGTCAAGTGTTACGCCAAGGTATCCGAGATAGCTGACAACCTTCTCACGTACCGGGATCGCATTCTCACCGATACCTGCTGTGAAGACGATCGCGTCAACACCATTCATTGCTGCAACATATCCGCCTACGAATTTAGCGATGCCATAGCAGAGAACGTCGATGGCATTAGCTGCATCCTCGTTTCCGCCTTCAGCTGCCTCGTTGAGGTCACGGAAGTCGCTGGAAAGTCCGCCGGAAAGTCCGAGAAGACCAGATTTCTTGTTGAGTACGTTCATAACGCCCTCAATGTCCAGGTTCTCTTTCTTAGCAATGAACTCCATGATAGCCGGATCGATGTTACCGGAACGAGTTCCCATAACAACACCTTCAAGTGGTGTAAGACCCATTGTTGTATCTACACATTTGCCATTTACAACTGCGCTGATGGAAGATCCGTTTCCAAGGTGGCAGACGATAACTTTGGAGTTGTCTTTGTCAAGGCCAAGGAAATCAACAGCTCTCTTGGATACGAAGCTGTGGGATGTTCCGTGGAAACCGTATCTTCTTACTTTATATTTCTTGTAGAAGTCAAGCGGAAGTCCATAGAGATATGCTTTAGCAGGCATTGTCTGATGGAAAGCGGTATCAAATACGCCTACCTGCGGTACGCCTGGCATAAGCTCTGCACATACACGGATACCAATGAGGTTAGCCGGGTTGTGGAGCGGTGCAAGGTCATTGCACTCTTCTACTGCTTTGATCATCTCGTCTGTGATCACTGCAGAAGAAGCAAATTTCTCGCCTCCGTGTACGACACGATGTCCAATCGCATTAACCTCTTTAAGGCTTCCGATTGCACCTGTTTTATCGTTTGTAAGAGCATCCAGTACCATCTGGATTGCTTCTTTATGTGTTGGCATAGCTGCCTCTGTGATCTCTTTGTCACATCCGGCTTTCTGGTATACCAGTCTTCCGTCAATACCGATTCTCTCGCAGAGACCCTTTGCAAGTACATTCTCTGTCTCAGAATCGATTAACTGATATTTTAATGAAGAACTTCCACAGTTGATAACTAATACGTTCATGATTTAACTCTCCTGATCTTTTAATAATTATTTATCCTCTGCCTGGCACTGTACTGCTGTGATCGCTACAACACCTACGATATCATCTGCAGAGCATCCACGAGACAGGTCGTTTACAGGTTTTGCGATACCCTGTGTAACAGGTCCGTATGCTTCTGCTTTACCAAGACGCTGAGCAAGCTTGTATCCGATGTTACCTGCATCAAGGTCAGGGAATACCAGTACATTAGCTTTACCTGCTACTTCGCTTCCCGGTGCTTTGGATGCGCCTACGCTTGGAACGATAGCTGCATCAAGCTGGAACTCTCCGTCAAGTTTAAGCTCCGGATGCTCCTCTTTGGCAATTCTTGTAGCCTCTACGACTTTATCTACGTCAGGATGCTTTGCACTTCCCTTAGTGGAGTGGGAAAGCATAGCTACGATCGGCTCCTCCTGAACAAGAAGCTTAAAGGACTCAGCAGAAGATGCTGCGATCGCAGAAAGCTCATCCGGAGTCGGGTTCTGGTTCAGACCGGAATCAGCAAATACGAATGCACCGTTTGCACCATACTCGCAATCCGGAACAACGATCAGGAAGAATGCGGATACAAGCTTGGTTCCCGGTTTTGTCTTCAGAATCTGAAGGCATGGACGAAGTGTATCTGCTGTAGAATGGCATGCACCGGATACCATACCGTCTGCATCCCCCATCTTAACCATCATTACGCCATAGTATGGGTACTGAGTATGAAGGATCTCTTTCGCTTTCTCAGGTGTCATTCCCTTCTTTGCTCTCAGCTCTACAAATTTATCAATATATGCCTGAGTTCTGTCAGATTTCTCCGGATCTACGATCTGTGCACCGGAAATATCAAAGCCGCCCTCTGCAGCTTTCTTGTTGATCTCTTCCTCATTACCGATGAGGATAATCTTTGCAACTCCCTCTTTCAGAATCTTGTCAGTTGCCTCAAGAGTTCTCATATCCTCTGTCTCTGGCAGTACAATTGTTTTTACGCTTTCTTTTGCTCTTTTTTTAAGCAGTTCAACAAATCCCATGATTAAATGGCTCCTTTCTTGATGTAACAAAAACGCTAGTGTCTGTTCGGGCACTACACTATGTTTATTATACCCCCTTACCCTTTTCTTTTCAAGCGTTTCATTGTCAGAAAATGGCTATACTGCGTATTTTTTGAAGTGCAATTGTTACTGTTTACCGACAATGTTCTGCGATGTGTTTTTTGTGAATAAAAATCACAGATAGCCCGAGGATTTCGGCGCATGATCATAAATTTGCGTGATTTCTGTATCTCACAAAGGGTGTTGCCGGGCCCAGAGCGGACAGCAACATTCGGTTTTATGGCAGCAAAACAGATTTCGAATGCCGCTTAACTTTTTACATTGCTTATGTTAAAATAGCACCATTATAATTTTCAGAAATGGCAGGTACTTTTTTATATGAAAGTTGTTGGAATCATTGCAGAATATAACCCATTTCACAAAGGTCACGAATACCAGATCCGCTATGCCCGGGAGATCCTTGGTGCTGATTATATTGTGATCGCCATGAGCGGGGATTTTGTCCAAAGAGGGGCTCCTGCCCTTATGGAAAAACATCTCCGGGCTGAGATGGCTCTTCTCGGAGGCGCCGATCTGATCCTGGAAATGCCGGTACAGACAGCAACGGCCAGTGCGGAAGGATTTGCCGCAGGTGGCGTAAGCCTTCTTGACGGGCTTGGTGTTGTAGATGAGCTATGTTTCGGAAGTGAATGCGGAGATACAGAGACTCTTATGAATATTGCACAGATTCTTGTAAAGGAACCGTTTGAATACCGCAAACTCCTTCAGCAGAATCTTCGTACCGGAATGAGTTTTCCTGCTGCAAGAAGCAGTGCTTTGATCCGTTACATGCGAGAAAAAGCCACTTCCGTGCATAACACATTCGGCGTTTCATCAGAACATATTGAACTCATTCTTTCTTCTCCCAATAACATCCTGGGAATCGAATACTGCAAAGCGCTTCTCCGTCTTAACAGCCGTATCCTTCCTCACGCACTTTTAAGAAAGGGAAGTGGTTATCATGATACGGATTTTTCTCTTCTTTCCGACGAAGAATTTCCCTCTGCTTCCGGCATCCGGAGCCTTATGAAAAAATCCGAAGGAACTGTGCAGTCTGCTGATCTTTCCCGGTTGATCCCTTCTGCTTCCCTTCCCGGATTCCTGGATTCTCTCAAAAAAGGAGCATGGCTTTCTGACTCAGCACTGGATCTTCCTCTGCATTACAAACTGCTTCTGGAATCCGAAGAAACTTTAAAAATGTATCCGGAGCTTTCGGATGCACTGATCCGGCGTATCCTGAAATCCCGAAATCAATATGAAGGTTTTTCCCAGTTTGCGGATCTTTTGAAAACACGGGATATTACCCGTTCTGCTATCTGCCGCAGCCTTGTCCGGATCTTTCTTGACCAAAAAACAAAAGCACCCGGACACATTCCCTATGCCCGGGTACTTGGCTTTCAAAAAAACAGTGCTCCGCTTCTCAGCCAGATCAAGAAAAACTCCTCGATCCCGTTGATCACCAAAGCCGCCGATGCATCTGCGATCCTCGATGAAACTGCGCTTCGACTTTTTAATGAAACCTGTGCGGCTTCCAATCTTTACGAAATGCTTCTCTGCCACAAAACAGGTCAGCCTTTCATCCACGAGATGAAAAAACCGCTGCGGATCATTTAAGATCCACAGCGGCTTGAACGCTGATAAGTAATCTTTTCATGGCTTGAGATCGGATTTTGAACAACTTTCAGTTATTCAGTTTAATCCGCTTTTTCGGATCGCTTCCACTGCTTCCCGGATCTTCTCCGGCGGAAGTACCAGGGCGAAACGTACGTAGCCCTCTCCATGGGGACCAAAGCTTGCTCCCGGAGTCACGATGACGCCGGCCTTTTCCATCAGTTCCATACAGAATGCCATGCTGTCGGTGCGGCCACCCGGAATCTTCGCCCAGACAAACATGGTGCCTTTTCCATTTGGAAGTTCCCATCCGATATCACGAAGTCCCTGGCAGAGAGCATCTCTTCTCTCCTGGTACTTCTGACACTGTTCTTTTACGCTGTCCAGCGGTCCCTGAAGTGCTGCAATAGCTGCTTTCTGAAGCGGCAGGAACATGCCGAAGTCGATCTGGCTTCTCAATTTGCGGAGCGCTGCGATCACATCCGGCCGGCCTACCAGAAAGCTAAGTCTTGCGCCTGTAACATTGAAGGATTTGGAAAGACTGAAAAATTCCACGCCAATATCTTTCGCTCCCGGAGTGGCCAAAAAACTTCCTCCAAATGCCCCGTCAAAAATAATATCGCTGTACGCATTATCATGAATGATCAGAATATCATATTTTTTCGCAAATTCCACGATTTCTTCGTAAATTCCCGGAGTGGCAATGCTTCCTACCGGGTTGGACGGCAGGGATACTACCATATATTTAGCCTTATTCGCAATTTCTTCCGGAATTCCCTTTACATAGGGAAGAAAATCATGCTCTGCAACCAGCGGATAATAGTAAGGAACTGCTCCTGCCATCAGACTTCCTGCTGCAAATACGGGATAGCACGGATCCGGAAGAAGTACTGTATCTCCCTCATCACAAAGCGCCATGCCAAGATGCCCCATTCCTTCCTGGCTTCCATAAACAGTCATTACCATGTCCGGTGTCAGTTCCACATCAAAACGTTTCTTATAATAAATACAGACTGCATCCAGAAGCTCCGGCAGATCACGGAGACTGTATTTCCAGTTGTTGTCATCCATAGCTGCTTCCGCTACAGCTTTCTTGATATATTCCGGAGTCTTGAAATCCGGAGTTCCCACACTCATGTTATAGATCTTCATGCCCTGTGCTTCCAGCTCCATACGCCGGTTGTTCAGAGCAGCAAAAATTTCATCTCCAAATCGGTCCAATCTTTTTGAAAACTGCATATCATTCGTCCCTCTTCCATAATAAAATCAAACGGATATTCGCAATCCGCTTCGCTACTTGCTCATAAATGAAATCACAAAGTGATTTCATTTATTTTACCACGGTAACGTAACATACTCAAGAATTTTCATAAAAAAAGAACCATCACCTGTGTAAAGCGGCTATTCATTTTCCACTTTACACATGATCGGTAACGGTTCTTCATTATTTATTCCGTTTATTCAGACAAAAGAATACGGTCATTATCCAAAGCCTTGCCCACTCCCGTTTTAAATTTCTCAAGAAGGCCATCCACGGTCATATCCTTCTTCTCTTCCCCTCCGATATCCAGCACGATATTGCCGGAGTCCATCATCAGGATACGGTTACCAAGATCAATTGCTGACTGCATATTGTGTGTGATCATCAGACAGGTCAGCTGATTTTCTTCCACGATCCGTCTGGTGAGATTAAGGACTTTCTCAGCAGTTCCCGGATCAAGGGCTGCAGTATGCTCGTCCAGAAGAAGTAATTTCGGCGGATTCATGGTTGCCATCAAAAGCGTCAGCGCCTGTCTCTGTCCACCGGAAAGAAGACCTACCGGATGGCTCATCCGCTCTTCCAGCCCAATGTCCAGCTTCTTTAATTCCTCACGAAAACGCTCTTTTTCCTGCCGGGTCGTGCGGGAAAGCCACCCACCCTTGCCGGCTGCAAGTGCAAGATTCTCTTCGATCGTCATTCCCGGTGCAGTACCACGCATCGGATCCTGATAAAGACGTCCGATCTCTTTTGCGCGTGCATGCTGCGGCATAAATGTGATATCCCTGCCATCCAGCTCGATCGAACCGGCATCTGTAAGAAAATCACCGCAGATCGCATTAAAAAGTGTTGATTTTCCTGCACCATTGGAACCGATGATCGTAGCAAAGTCGCCTTTTTTCAGTTCCAGGGAAAGATCTGTGATCGCCTTTTTTTTGTTTACGGTTCCCGGATTAAATGTTTTTGAAATATGGCTGATTTTTAGCATGGATCATCTTCCTCCTTTTGTATGAGTCATTCTTCTTCGGATCTGCGGCCACTGTTTCTTAAGATACGGACCGGAAATTGCAAGAACAACGATCACAGAGGATACCAGTTTCAGCATAAATGCCGGCATATTGAACCGAAGTGCGATGGTATACACAAGGCGGAAGATAAAGGAACCAAGCACCATTCCCACCGCTCTCACAAAAATTCCTCCATGTCCGAGAAGAGTACCTCCGATCAGCAAGGATGCCAGTGCGATGGTAACCATACCCTGACCGATGTTGATATCTACGGATTTCTGTGACTGAGACAGAAGACATCCGGAAAGTGCGGTAAATGCATTTGCCACGCAAAGGCCGATCACCGTTGTAAAGACCGGATTGATGGAGGAAGATTTTACCATATCAGAATTATTTCCGGTTGCCCGGATCGCAAGGCCAAGTCTTGTTTTCAGGAAGAATACCAGAAATACGATCACGAGGATCACTGCGATGGCTGCAATGAGGATATCTTCCCTGCCTTTTAACGGTGTACCTGCAAGCGCATCCTTCATCATGGTAAATACTGTGGTCGTCCGATTCATATTGATCAGGGATGACCCTCCCATGACCGCGATATTTACGGAATATAATGCAGTATTTACAATGATACCTGCAAGCAGGCTGTCTACTCCCAGCTTCGTCTGCAGGATAGCCGTTACAAATCCTGATGTAACACCTGCTGCCATGGCTGCCGCAATGGACAGAAACGGATGTCCGCTTACAGCAACTACGGCTCCTACAGCGGCCCCGAAGGTAAAGCAGCCATCTGTAGAAAGGTCGCAGACATTCAGCATGGAATAACTAAGGAACAAAGCAAGAACTGTCAGAGAACAGATCAGTCCAAGCTTCAGGGCAGTCTCCCCGAGGGAGAGCATAGTTGCAATCGTCACAGTGATTTCCTCCAATTGGATTTATTTCATAACTGCTCACAAAAGTGAGCGGTTAATTTATTTTGATTCTACTTCATCAAAGCTTTCTGCAGTTGTGATCTCATTTACCTGTGTGCAGAGAGGCTCAAATGCCTTCTTTACGGTATCGAAATCAAGTCCAAGTGCCTTGCAGGTTTCTGTATTAACTGTTGCAGTACCATTGTCAAAGGTTTCAACAGCTGTCTTAGACGGATCCGCATTATCTATCAGGATGTCAGCGATCATATCGGCTGTTTTCTGTCCCAGATTTGCATAATCAACACCATATCCTACAAAGGCACCATTTAATGCAAAGGAGTCGGCACCTGTGTAGTGCGGGATTCCTGCGTCGATGAATTTTTCATAAATAGAAAGCTCTGCTGTCATGATGGTGTTGTCCGTAGGTGTAAATACGGCATCCACACCGTCAGCGATCAGTGCATCTGCTGCGAGCTGGACTTCATCGGTAGTGGTTCCGGTACGCTCTACATATTCGATTCCCTCTTTATCCAGATAATCTTTTGCTTCCTGGATCGCTGTTGTGGAGGAATCCTGTCCTACATCATAGAGAAGACCGATCTTCTTTACATCCGGATTCTGTGCCTGGATCAGCTTCATGATAGAAGAAGTATCCAGGTAATCGCTGGTTCCTGTGATATTTGCACCAGGAGCATCCAGAGAATCTACAAGGCCGGAGCCAACCGGATCAGATACTGCGGAGAAAACAACCGGTGTATCGCTTCCCTCTGTAGCGGACTGCATACGCATTGCCACCGGTGTAGCCACACCAACCATCAGGTCAACCTTATCCGCCTGAAAATCTGAAATGATCTGTTCCATAACACTGGCATCTGCATTACAGTTATCATAAGACACATCAAATGTGACACCCTTTTCTTTGCCAAGCTCCTCCAGACGGGACTGGATGTTGTCTACGATCTGGTTCAGGGAAGCATCATCTACATAATTGCAGATGCCCACTTTAAAATCTTCCGCCATAACCGGGCTTGTCATCATCATAGTTGTTGCTGCTACTGCTGCTGCGATCACTAACATTCTTTTTTTCATGGTTTTGTTCTCCCTTCTTATTTCCGCTTATGATTACCTTTTGTACACCTTGCGGTCTGCTTTTCCGGAACAACTTTCATGCGACAGAATCGCTTTTCCTGTAACACAAAAACCGTCCCAAGCTTATATCATGCTTGAGACGGTAATAAAAGTTCTTTATTATCGCGGTACCACTCAAATTGACGAATCGTCCACTTTCCGGTGTACTAACATACACTCCTCATTGGTAACGGGTTCGGTTCCCGTCGGCGCCTACTGTACAGATAAATAGTTCGGGCCGCCCTCGAAAGTCCATTCAACATCTGGTCCCCTGCGGATTTCCACCATCACCGCTCTCTGTGAAGCTTCCTGAAATGTTTACTTCTCTTTCTCACTGGTTTGTTTTTTAAGTTGTGTTTACTTTAGCACATCAACGTGAGTCTGTCAAGTCCAAAAATAAAATTAATTCTTAAAGCTGTGGATCGGTGCCGGGATCCTTCCACCTCTCTGTACAAATGCATCACAGGAGAAGGAATTTACAGGCATGATCGGAGCATAGCCAAGAAGACCTCCGAACTCAACCGTTTCGCCCACACCCTTACCGATAACCGGGATGAGACGTACTGCAGTTGTCTTCTGATTTACCATACCGATGGCAGACTCATCTGCGATGATACCTGCCAGTGTAGTCGCCTTGGTATCTCCCGGAACTGCGATCATGTCCAGACCAACAGAGCATACACAGGTCATGGCTTCCAGCTTCTCCAGAGTAAGAGCTCCCTCGTTTACCGCATCGATCATTCCCTGATCCTCGCTGACAGGAATAAAGGCACCACTTAATCCGCCCACAGCAGCTGCTGCCATAACGCCGCCTTTCTTCACCTGGTCGTTGAGAAGTGCAAGCGCTGCAGTTGTTCCAGGTGCACCGGCTCTCTCAAGGCCGATCTCTTCCAGGATCTCAGCTACGGAATCACCGATAGCCGGTGTCGGTGCAAGAGAAAGATCCACAATACCAAACGGCACGTCAAGACGCTTGGATGCCTCACGTGCAACCAGCTGTCCAACTCGTGTAACTTTGAATGCGGTACGTTTGATCATCTCGCAGAGAGTTCCGAAGTCCTCGCCACGAACCTGCTCCAGAGCTTTCTTTACAACGCCAGGGCCACTGACACCTACGTTGATGATGCAGTCCGCCTCTGTGACACCATGGAACGCGCCTGCCATAAACGGGTTATCATCCGGTGCGTTACAGAATACTACCAGCTTGGCACATCCAAGAGAATCCTGGTCCTTAGTAGCCTCTGCTGTTGCGAGGATGATCTCGCCCATCAGCTTTACGGCATCCATGTTGATACCGGTCTTGGTGGAACCAACGTTTACAGAACTGCAGACGCGCTCTGTTTCTGCCATTGCCTGAGGAATGGAGCGGATAAGAAGCTCCTCTGCCGGAGTCATTCCTTTGCTTACCAGTGCAGAATATCCGCCGATAAAGTTAACGCCAACTTCCTTGGCACATTTATCCAACGTTCTTGCGATGGTCACAAAATCCTCCGGTTTCTTACATGCAGCCCCGCCAACCAGAGCAATGGGTGTTACGGAAATTCGTTTATTCACAACCGGGATACCGTACTCGGTTGCGATCTCATCACCGGTAGCTACCAGATTTCTGGCCTTTGTGGTGATCTTTTCGTATATTTTCTGATTCAGTGCATCCAGGTCAGGATCGATACAGTCCAGAAGGCTGATCCCCATGGTGATGGTACGCACATCCAGATTCTCCTGCTCGATCATTTTATTTGTCTCGTTTACCTCAAAAATATTGATCATTTTATTTTCTCCCTGATGATTGATGTAAAGTAGATATCATATGCATTGGCAATCCGCATTCGCTGCTTGATCATACTCGATGCATCATGTTAAAAATATCTTCATGCTGGCAGTGGATCACAACACCGATCTCCTTGCCCAGATTTTCAAGCTCTTTTGCAAGTTCACCGCCATCCTTTTCACATTTTGCTGTGTCTGCGATCATCATCATGTTGAAGTAACCCTGAACGATGGTCTGAGAAATATCCAGAATATTAACCTGATTCTCTGCAAGATATGTACAAACCTTTGCAATAATTCCTACTGTGTCATTTCCTACTACTGTGATAATTGTCTTCTTCATCGTTTTTTCCTTTCTACACTGTGATTATTTCTGATATGTGATCCCTCTTCGCTACCTGGATCTTAAAATCCCTGGAACGGTACGGGTTGTCACCAAGTGTCACCTCCGAGCACACAGTCTCGTAGGCAAGTTCTTCATAGTTGTTTTCTCTGCTTAAATGGCCGAGAAAAACCGCCTTCAGATTATCATGGAGGATCCGACAGAGCAGACGTCCTGCATTCTCATTGGAGAGATGCCCACGGTCTCCCAGAATCCTCTGCTTGAGATAATAAGGGTATTTTCCAACCTGAAGCATGCGGATGTCATGATTTGCTTCCAAAAGCACTGCATCCAGATTCTCCAGATTTTTTACAATGTAATCATTATATTTTCCAAGGTCTGTGGCAATGCCCACAGAATGCTCTCCACATTCCAGGCGGTAACCCACCGGCTGTGCAGCATCATGGGGAATGGTAAAAGGATTTACCGTCAGGTCCTTGATCCCAAAAGGCTCATCCTCCCGGATCTCGTGGATCAGTCCCTCCGGCATTTTTCCAAGGGATTTCATACGAAGCATGGCATCTGCTGTTCCACCTGTGGTATAGATGGGAATTCCGTATTTTCTGGAGATCACTCCCAGTCCCTTGATATGGTCGGAATGTTCATGTGTGATCAGGATACCGTCCACATCTTTCCCGGTAAGATCCAGGGAATTCAGGCCCTTTTCGATACTCTTCCCGCTGATCCCCACATCTACCAGAACATGTGCCTCCTCAGATCCCACATAAATACAGTTGCCGCTGCTTCCGCTGGCAATACTACAAAGTCTCATTTCTCTCTATCCCTTCTCTGATCTGTCTCCGGGTACCCTTCAGATCTCCATTGTTCTCGATCACATAATCCGTATGTTCTCTGAAAACCTGGTCAGATACCTGGTTTCGGATAATGCCAAGAGATTTCTCTCTGGAATAGCCACGGCTTTCCATCAGACGACGGATCCGGATTTCCTCCTCTGTATACACATACCAGACTTCATCACAGAATTCCTGATAATTCTCTTCCAGAAAAAGAGCAGCTTCCACAACACAGATCTCTCTTCCGGCTTCCTTCTGTTCTCCAAGAAGATCCAGGATTCTCTGCTTTACAGCCGGATGGATGATCCCGTTTAATTTCAAAAGCATATCCTTATCTGTGAATACTACATCAGAAATCCGTCTCCGGTCAATAGTTTTATCTTTTTTTATGATTTCTTTTCCAAACAATGCGATCACCGCATCGTAACATTCTTCCCCCGGTTCCATCAGAATGTGACCAAGCTGGTCTGCCTGGATCACATATGCCTGGAAATCTTCTTCCAGGATTCCAAGTACTGTACTTTTTCCGGCCCCTACTCCGCCGGTTACTCCGATCACTCTCATTTATTTCGCCTCATACCAGCTGTCACCCTGGTGCATATCTACGTCAAGTTCCACTGCAAGGTCTGCAGCTCCCTTCATCTCTTCTTCCAGAATACGGGAAACTTCCTCGATCTCTTCTTTCTTTGTCTCGATCAGAAGCTCATCGTGAACCTGCAGCACCAGTCTTGAACGCAGTCCCTCTTTTTTCATTCGTTCATAAACATGGTTCATGGCTATTTTGATGATATCTGCTGCAGTACCCTGGATCGGAGAGTTCATGGCTACACGTTCTCCGAAGGAGCGCTGCATGAAATTACTGGATCTCAGCTCCGGCACGGGCCTTCGTCTGCCGAACATAGTTGTCACATAACCGTGTTCCTTGCCATCCTTTACCAGACCGTCCAGAAAGCCCTTGATCTTCGGATAGGTCTCGAAATATTTCTCAATATAGGCAGCTGCCTCTTTTCTGGTAATACTCAGATCCTGGCTCAGTCCAAAGGAACTGATCCCATAAACGATTCCGAAATTTACCGCCTTGGCATTTCTTCGCTGAAGAGATGTCACTTCATCCAGCGGCACATGAAACACCTGGGATGCGGTGAGCCGGTGGATATCCTCCGCCTCACGATAAGCCTGGATCAGTTTTTCATCACCGGACATATGTGCCAGCACACGAAGCTCGATCTGGGAATAATCAGCATCCAGAAATACAAATCCCTCCTCCGGCACAAAAACCTTACGGATCAGCCTGCCCAGCTCCATGCGGACCGGTATGTTCTGAAGATTCGGATCTGTACTGCTGATACGACCGGTTGCTGTGATCGTCTGATTAAAAGTAGAGTGGATCCTTCCATCTTCTCCGATCACATTTCCGAGACCATCTGCATAAGTGGATTTCAGCTTGGTCAGCTGGCGGTACTCCAGGATATCTTTTACGATGGCATGATCCGGTGCCAGCTTATCCAGGATATCCGCCGCTGTGGAATAGCCGGTCTTGGTCTTCTTTCCACCTGGAAGTCCCAGCTTTTCAAAAAGGATCACACCCAGCTGTTTCGGGGAATTGATATTAAACTCCTCCCCTGCTTCCTGCCAGATGGTTTTTTCCAGCTCCTGGATACGGACTTTAAGTTTTTCACCATAGCTCTTAAGCTCTTCACCCTTAACGGAAATCCCCCATTTTTCCATGGAATCCAGGGTAAAGACAAGAGGAAGCTCGATCTCATCATAAACCTTACGCATGCCTGTTTCATCCAGTTTTTCAAGAAGAACCTTTCGGGCCATGCAGGGCACAAACGCCTGATAGCAGGCATAATTTCCAAGGCATTCCAGTTCCTCTTCCCATGCCTTTTTCAGAGAAGTCTTTCCAAGAAGGTCTTCCTTTGAGGGGAGCATCATACCATCCAGATATTCTCTGGCAATGTCATCATGGGAATAGGAAGATTTCAGCGGGTTCAGAAGATATGCAGCAACCCCCGCATCAAAAACCTTCTTCGGATCATCAAGGGAAACATGTTTGAGAACTGATTTAATATCCATAGCACAGAGCACCGTACTGTCCGCCAGAGTTTTCAGTTTTCCGCAAAGGTAATCCCCTGTGAGAAGTCCTCCCACCGGAATCTGATAGATTTCTTTTTCATCCAGGACCAATCCCACGGTATACACCTGATCCGGATCTGCAAGAACAGAAATACCCACCTGATCTTTCTGCGCTGCTTTTTCAAACAGTGCCTCCACACCGGAAAGATCATTACAGGTAAAAAATTCCAGTTCCATGGAGGAATCTGCTGTCGTAGCCGGATCAAAACGGTTCAGCATGTTCTTAAATTCCAGGCGTTTACACAATTCATATGCCTCCGGAGTATAGGGATTTTCCACTTTCGCTTTTTCGTAGGAAAATTCCAGCGGACTATCTGTGTTGATGGTTGCAAGCTCTTTGGAAAGCTGTGCCAGATCATAATGCTCACGAAGAGATTCTTTCGCCTTATTAGGCTTTACCTCTTCCAGATGCTCATGAGCATTCTCAATGGAACCGAACTGCACGACCATCTTGGTCGCGGTTTTCTCTCCAACGCCCGGGATTCCCGGAATATTATCGGAGCTGTCGCCCATCAGCGCTTTCAGTTCTATGATCTGCGGCGGCGTTACCTGATATTTCTCAAGAACTTCCGCTGTATGGTAGTTTTCAATGGTTGTCTTTCCCCGGACAGTCTTCGGAAGCCGGATCAGCACCTTATCTGTGGCAAGCTGAAGAAGATCACGGTCTCCGGAAAGAATGGTAACATCCATACCCTTTGCTTCACTTCTTCTGGCGACCGTACCAAGAAGATCATCTGCTTCATAGCCTTCCAGGGACATGATGTTGATTCCCATGGCAGAAAGCATCTCCTTGATCAGCGGAACCTGTTCCCGAAGTTCCTCCGGCATGGGTTTTCGGGTACCTTTATAGGCTTCATATCTCTTATGCCGGAACGTAGGTGCACTCAGATCAAATGCAACGGTAAGATACTCCGGCTTCTCTTCCTCCATGATCCTGAACATAATATTCAGAAATCCATATACCGCTCCTGTATGACGTCCTTCTGCATTGGTAAGATCCGGCAGACCATAAAACGCACGGTTCAGGATGCTGTGACCATCGATCAGTAATATTTTTTCACTCAAAATCAAATTCCCTCCTTCAGTTCCAGGATCACAAAAACAAGAAAGACCACCAGTGCCGCGATCAGAACGCAGACTGCCACTGCAGCGATTGCTCTGTGAAATTTCTTTTTTCGGATATACCTTCTGGATTTTCGAATATCCTCTTCCAGAAGCTCCTTAAAATCCAGAACAGTATCTTCCTGTTTCTCATCCAGCTGCTGCATGGCCTTATGTACAATGAAATATGTGGCAAGCTCATCGTAGCAGGAGGAACACTTCTCAATATGCTCCAGAAAATCCTCCAGATCATTCAACGGCAACGTATGATCGATATATTTATTAACCATTCCCTCTGCAATACGACAGTTCATATTTTCCCTCTCTTTCAAAGCAGCGGATTCTCCCATATGATAAGCCTCTTCTGAGATCCCGCTTCACAATTTGCCCCAGACTGGGGAAATATTTCCCAGAATGTTATATCATTATAGCGAATTAAACGTTGAATGACAAGGGCGGTTTCCTGTGGTATACTTGAGATGTCGCGGTCAGAAAACAGAAAAACTGACCAAATATGAAAATCCAGGCAAGGAGGATCACCATTATGAAATCTATAGCAATCGTTACAGACAGTAACTGCGGCATGTCTCCCACTCAGGTAAAAGACCTTGGCATCTACATGCTTCCAATGCCGTTTTTTATAGATGATAAGGAATATCTGGAAGACATTGACATGAACCAATCAGAGTTCTTTCAGCATCTTGAACAAAATCCAGGCTGCAGAGTTTCCACATCTCAGCCTACACCGGAATCCGTCACTACCCTCTGGGACAAGCTGCTCAAAGACTACGACGAGATCGTACATATCCCCATGTCCAGCGGTCTCTCCAGCTCCATGCAGACTGCCCGCATGCTTGCAGAAGACTATGATGGCCATGTACGTGTCGTAAACAACCAGAGGATCTCCGGGACCTTACGTTACTCTGCCATCGAGGCTATCCAGCAGGCTAAAAACGGTCTCTCTGCCGATGAGATTGGAACCTGGCTGGAAGAAACCCGCTTCGACTCCAGCATCTATATCACTGTAGCTACTCTGAAGTACCTGAAACAGGGCGGCCGCATCACTCCTGCAGCTGCAGCCATCGGAACCATGCTCCGTCTGAAACCGGTTCTGCAGATCCAGGGCGAAAAGCTGGACGCCTTCTCCAAGGCCCGCACCATGACCCAGGCAAAAAACACTATGACTAAAGCCATCAAAGATGACATTGCAGACCGCTTTGGAGAAAAGATCAACCTGGATGTCATCCACTCCCACAACCTGGAAGCAGCCGAAGAATTCCGAAAAGAAGTCCTCACCACCTTCCCGAATATCGGTGAAGTCAACATCTTCCCTCTCTCCCTGAGCGTCTCCTGCCACATCGGCCCCGGAAGTCTGGCACTCACCTGTTCCAAGGTACACCCGGAAATATGGTAAAGACTAGTCAGAAGCAATCCACATGGCCAGAGCACAGCCGGAGGGAATACTTCTGTATGGCTCTGTCTCTGGAGGAGGGCTGCTAGTCCTTAGGTTCTGGAAATCTGCGTTATAAAAAAAAGTTCGGCTGTCTGAGCGGCAACAAGCCGCGAGTTCCGAACTTTTTTTAATGGTTTTAGCAGATTTTCAGGGCCTTAGAACTAACGCCCAACGGAAGCCGAAGACCTTACAGAAGTATTCCCTTCGGCGTCCCTCCCGCCAACATATTTAATTTTCCTGTGTATTCTCAATCTCCACCGGCGCTTCATTCAAGATCTTCATAAACTCCTCACCGGTGATCGTCTCATGCTCATACAGATACTTGGCAATCTCATGGAGCTTTCCGATATTATCTGTAAGGATCTTCGTAGCCTTTTCATGCTCCCGTCTTACAAGCTCCACAACCTTCTTATCCAAAAGCGTCTGCGTCTCAAAGGAACAGGTTAGACTTGCATCTCCGCCAAGATACTGATTGCTTACATTTTCCATGGCAACCATGTCAAAATCATCACTCATACCATACCTGCTGATCATCGCTCTGGCAATCTTAGTCGCCTGCTCAATATCATTGGAGGCACCGGTAGTAATGGAATGGAAGATCAGCTCTTCCGCTGCACGGCCGCCTGTAAATGTAGCGATCTTATTCTCCAGTTCTTCCTTAGTCATCAGGAAATGTTCCTGCTCATCTACCTGCATGGTATATCCCAGTGCACCGGAGGTACGTGGAATGATCGTGATCTTATGGACCGGTGCAGAATCTGTCTGCTTGGCAGCAACCAGTGCATGACCAACCTCATGATAGGAAACGATCAGCTTTTCCTTATTGGAAAGTACACGGTTCTTTTTCTGATATCCGGCAATAACAACTTCGATGCTTTCTTCAAAATCCGCCTGTGTGGCAAATTTCCGTCCGTCGCGGACTGCACGGAGAGCTGCCTCGTTGACAATATTGGCAAGCTCCGCACCGGAGGCACCGACTGCCGCCTTGGCAATTTCATCAAACCGGACTGTATCCGCAATTTTGATCTTCTTGGCATGAACCTTCAGGATTTCCTCACGCCCCTGAAGATCCGGAAGCTCAACCGGGATCCTTCTGTCAAAACGTCCCGGACGAAGAAGTGCAGGGTCAAGGGAATCCGGTCGGTTGGTAGCTGCCAGGATCACAACACCCTTGGAACCGTCAAAACCGTCCATCTCTGTCAAAAGCTGGTTCAGTGTCTGCTCACGCTCATCGTTTCCGCCGCCCATTCCGGAGCCGTCACGTTTCTTGCCGATCGTATCGATCTCATCAATAAATACGATACATGGTGCCTTCTCATTGGCCTGTTTAAAAAGATCACGGACCTTGGCAGCACCCATACCCACAAACATCTCCACAAATTCCGAACCGGAAATTGAGAAAAACGGAACCTCCGCCTCACCGGCAACTGCCTTGGCAAGAAGAGTTTTACCGGTTCCGGGAGGGCCTACAAGAAGGGCACCCTTCGGCATGGAAGCACCGATTTCTCTGTATTTCTCCGGATTATGAAGGAAATCTACAATTTCCGTCAAAAGCTCCTTGGCTTCATCCTCACCGGCAACATCTGAAAATTTGATTCCCGTAGAGGATTTCACATAAACCTTGGCATTGCTTTTGCCAAAGGACATCATTCCTCCCGGTCCTCCGTTTCCCATGGAACTCATCATCTTCTTGCTGAGCCAGCGTCCCAGGAGAATAAAAATTGCGATCGGGAGTACATATCCCAGGATCAGAGATAAAAGCAGGGACTGTCTCTGAGGTGCAGTACCCTCTATACTTACGCCCGCATCGTAAAGATGGGATACAAGATCCTGATCCTCTACAGATACCGTCTTACAATAGACATCATTTCCATCTACCTTCATCGTATAATAGATATAATCAGAATTAATAGTTGCTTCATATACTTTTCCTCTGTCTACAGCTTTCAGGAAGGTGGTGTAATCGGTCTCTTTTACACTTCTCTCAGAAAGAGCAGGAAGAGCAAAAACATTCAGCAGAACAATAATTACGACCGCAATAATGTAATATACATACAGCGGCCGCTTCTCTGGTTTTTTTGAATTCAGATTCATGCAGTCTCCTCCGTTATCTTATAGTATATTGCTATATCCACAGTGCTATATCAGGTGGTACAGCCTTGTAGTACACTCTACCACTTTTTTCAGTCAATTTCAAGGATGCCTCATCCGATTTCATAAACTTTTTAGAATTAAAAATATTTCCAAATAATACCTTTATTCTGAAAAAATCCTTGCAAGCCACCTGATACTGTGCTATTATAATAAATGGTTATGCCGCTGTGGCGGAATTGGCAGACGCACTTGACTCAAAATCAAGCGGAGCGATCCGTGCCGGTTCGAGTCCGGCCAGCGGCATTCGCATAAAAGACCTGACGGAGAAATCTGTCAGGTCTTTATTATATACTACCAAAAAACACGAAAGGAATAAAAAAATGGAAAAAGACAAAAGCTTTTTAGGAACCGAGTCTGTCGGAAAGCTGCTTCTGCAGCTTGCACTTCCTACCGTTGCCGCACAGCTCATCAATATGCTCTACAATATCGTCGATCGTATCTATATTGGTCATATTCCCGGAGAGGGTGCTCTTGCCCTTACCGGTGTAGGTGTCTGTATGCCGCTTATTATGGTCGTATCTGCCTTCGCTGCTCTTGTCGGAAACGGAGGCGCTCCCAGAGCCAGCATCTTTATGGGTAAAAATGACACGTCGAAAGCCGAACAGACTCTCGGAAACTGCTTCACCATGCAGATCATCATCTCCCTGATCCTGACTGTTATCCTGTTTCTCGGAAACCGCAGCCTTCTCCTTGCATTCGGCGCCAGTGCAAACACCATCGACTATGCGGTGGGTTACATGAATATCTATGCAGTAGGAACTATCTTTGTACAGCTGACTCTTGGCATGAATAATTTCATCACAGCCCAGGGATTCGCAAAAACCGGAATGCTCTCCGTATTGATCGGTGCAATCTCCAACATTATTCTGGATCCGGTTTTTATTTTCGGATTCCACATGGGTGTCCGGGGCGCTGCTCTGGCAACAGTGATCTCCCAGGCATTTTCCTGCATCTGGGTCCTCTCCTTCCTCTTTGGAAAAAAGACCTTCCTGAAGCTTCGGAAAAGCACCATGAAACTGAAAGCCGATATCATTCTGCCCTGTATGGCTCTTGGCTCTTCTCTCTTTGTCATGCAGCTCAGTGAAAGCGTTATCTCTGTCTGCTACAACTCCTCACTCTTAAAATACGGCGGGGATGTTGCAGTAGGAGCCATGACTATCCTTACCAGCGTCATGCAGTTTGCCATGCTTCCTCTTCAGGGACTTGGTCAGGGTGCACAGCCTATCATCAGCTACAACTATGGTGCACGTAACGAAAAACGTGTACGTTCTACATTTAAGCTTCTTATAAAAACAAGTGTTTCTTATTCCGTGATCCTGTGGCTGATCATTATGATCTTCCCGCAGATCTTTGCCGGAATGTTTACTTCGGACAGTACATTACTTGCTTTCACAAAAACAGCGCTCCGGATCTATATGGCAGTTGTGTTTATCTTTGGTATCCAGATTGCCTGCCAGATGACCTTTATCTCCCTTGGCAGAGCCAAAGATTCCATCATTGTGGCTATTGTCCGGAAATTTATTCTGGTCATCCCGCTGATCTATATCCTGCCCAATATTTTCCGTGCTGACCGGACAAATGCAGTTTATATGGCCGAGCCGGTTGCGGATATCTTGGCCGTTACATTTACTGCCATCCTGTTTTTCTTTGAGTTTAGAAAAGCCCTGGCAGAAATCTCCGACAGCTGGAAGCTGTAACCCTGCATTTGACCACCTTCCGCCCTGCTCGCGATCTTATGCCTACCAGATACTTAAACATAAAACAGCCCTCTATGCATCATTACCAAGATGCATAGAGGGCTGTTTTTATATATTTCCGCTATTTTATTTCAGTTCGTCTTCATCCTGAAGAAGTTTCTCAAAAACAGGGAAGCAGTCAAAGGTTGCAAAATAATCTCTCGGTGTCTCGGCACGACGGATCATCTCAAAGCTGCCGTCCTCATGAAGAAGGATCTCTGCAGATTTCAGTTTACCATTGTAGTTATAACCCATTGCAAAACCATGAGCACCTGTATCATGGATCACAAGAAGATCTCCCTTGTCGATTTTCGGAAGCATACGGTCAATGGCAAATTTATCATTATTCTCACAGAGGGAACCTGTCACATCATATTTATGATCGCACGGCTCGTTCTCCTTACCCATAACCGTAATGTGATGATAAGCACCATACATAGCCGGACGCATCAGATTTACTGCACAGGCATCTACGCCGATATACTCTTTATGTGTATGCTTCTCATGGATTGCTTTTGTGACAAGGCAGCCATACGGTCCCATCATGAAACGGCCAAGCTCTGTATAGATCGCAACATCACCCATTCCTTCCGGAACAAGTACTTCTTCATAAACCTTGCGGACACCCTCACCGATCACACGGATATCATTTGGCTCCTGATCCGGTTTATAAGGAATTCCGATACCACCGGAAAGGTTGATGAATTTAATGTGTGCACCTGTCTCCTTCTGAAGCTTCACGGCAAGCTCAAACATAACCTTTGCAAGCATTGGATAATAATCATTGGTCACTGTGTTGCTTGCAAGGAATGCATGGATTCCGAACTCTTTGGCACCTTTGGATTTCAGGATACGGAATGCGTCAAAGATCTGCTCGGTAGTCATTCCGTATTTTGCATCTCCGGGATTATCCATGATACCGTTACTGATCTTAAATACTCCACCTGGATTGTAACGGCAGCTGATCACTTCCGGGATTTTTCCGAGAGCTTTCTCTACGCTCTCAATATGTGTGATGTCATCAAGGTTGATGATCCCACCGATCTCATCTGCATATCTGAACTCTTTCTCCGGTGTGTCATTGGAAGAAAACATGATATCGCCCTTTTTGCAGCCTACTGCCTTGGCCATCATAAGCTCTGTTTCTGAGGAGCAGTCGCAGCCACAGCCATACTCCTGCAGAATATTGATCAGATATGGATTCGGTGTTGCCTTTACCGCAAAAAATTCCTTGAATCCTTTGTTCCATGCAAAGGCCTCTTTCAGGGCTTTTGCATTCTCACGGATTCCCTTCTCATCATAGAGATGGAAGGGTGTCGGAAACTTTTCAGTAATTTCGTTGAGTTTCTCAAGTGTCACAAATGGTTCTTTTTTCATAATAACTGCATCTCCTGTTTTTCCGACTGCTGTTCCCGAAGAAAACTCAGTCTTATTCTGCCTCGATCACGTGCATCATATTTGTCACTGCACCACGACCGTTTGTCATGTTGGTCGCAGGGTCTCCTGCTGTAAATACAACAAGGTCTCCTTTATGTATCAGATGACGGCTACGGACAACATTCATAGCCTGAGACATGATATGGTCCGTGGTATCTCTCTGATATCCTTTCAGAGGTGTTACACCCCAGATCAGCTGAAGTTTATGCTGGATGGTTGAGTTTGGTGTGATCGCATAGATTGGAACCTTCGGGCGGAAATTGGAGATCAGTCTGGCTGTATTTCCACTCATTGTCGGTGTTACGATAGCGTTCGCCTTCAGGTTCTTTGCAGTACGCACCGTTGCAAGTGCCACTGCACTGGAGATCTTCTCTCTTCCGTCCATGGAACGATGTTCAATAAACACTTTATAATCCAGATGCGGCTCTGTCATCTCTGCGATATCTGCCATCATCTTAAGAGCATCAACCGGATATTTACCAGCTGCTGTCTCTCCGGAAAGCATGATCGCATCGGTTCCGTCGTAGATCGCATTGGCAACATCAGCTACCTCTGCACGTGTAGGACGCGGATTACGGATCATGGAATCAAGCATCTGTGTTGCTGTAATAACCGGTGTATAATGTTCGTTACACTTACGGATGATCTCCTTCTGGATGTGAGGTACCTGGCTTGCAGGAATCTCCACACCAAGATCTCCTCTGGCAACCATGATACCGTCAGATGCTTCAATGATGGAATCAATATTCTCAACACCCTCTGCATTCTCGATCTTCGCGATAATACCGATATCCTTTCCACCATTATCATTCAGAAGCTTACGGATCTCACGGATCACCTCTGCGGAACGAACAAAAGATGCCGCGATGAAATCAAATTTCTGCTCGATACCAAAGATAATATCCTTCTTATCCTGCTCTGTGATTCCCGGAAGATTTACTTTTACATAGGGAACATTTACCCCCTTCTTCTCTCCCAGCTCACCACCGTTTAAGATATCACAGACAATATCGGTTCCCTTGATCGCCTTAACCTCCAACTCGATCAGACCATCATCAATGAGGATCCTGTTTCCCGGTTTTACATCCTTATAAAGTGTCTCATATGTGATAGCAACCTTTGTGCTGTCGCCTTCAAAATCGCCAATTCCAAGTACAAACTGTTTTCCCGCTTCCAGCTTAACCTTCTGTCCGTCCTTTAAAAGTCTGGTACGGATCTCCGGTCCCTTTGTGTCAAGAAGCATGGCAATAGGCATATCAAGCTCCTCACGAAGCTCCTTGATCATATCCACACGGCCCTTCTGCTCCTCGTGGTCTCCGTGAGAAAAGTTGAATCTGGCAATATCCATTCCATTCTCCATAAGAGCCTTCAGAGTTTCCCTGTTATTACTGGCAGGTCCAAGTGTACAAATGATCTTAGTTTTTTTCATAATCAATTATTCTCCTTCTTTTTACGTTTTACTGTACGTGTTTATGTGTAAATAAATGATCCTGACAATATTCATAATTTCCGTTGCACTTTGAGCAGAAACGAAACTCCAGGTTTGGATCATCCTTTTCGGTACGTCCGCAGATCGCACATTTATGCTTGGCGATCCCATCCGGACCGGACCCTGTTCTGGAAGGAGCCACAGCCTTCTTAAACTGCTGCCTCCTGTGGATCTCCTTCGGATTGTATCGGTTCATATCACGGGTACTAAAATAAAAGATCACAAAGTTTAAAAGTGATGCTACGATCGGTACTACACCTACCCAAAGCCCGACTCGAAGATAAGATACGATATCCCACGCAATGAACAGTCCGTATACAAAGGCCATCCATTTCATCCTGATCGGGATCACAAACATAAGAAGCAGCTGAAGATCCGGATATGTGACTGCATAGGCAAGGAAAATAGAAAGACTGATATAATATGTGGTAAAAATATTTCCGCCAAGAGAATAGGCGATCCCGTTCATAACCACATAACCACCTGTAAATACATGTAAAAGCACTGCTGCGATCACAGTAAACAAAACACCTGAAAAAATATACAATGTGTACCGGAAAGTTCCCCAGGTACGTTCCAGTGAAGTACCGATCGGATAATAGAAAAAAAAGATTGCGAGAAGGAACATCACAAGATTGCCGGTTCCTCCCACACTGGACGGCGGATAGATCACCCATGTCACCAGTCTCCAGATCTGTCCCTTCATGACCATGGACATATCAAGACTCAGCATATTCAAAACTCCTGGAGCAAACATAGCCAGAAAATACCCCAACACATAACATCCGATGATGTAAACAGTCAGATTCGGAACCCCGAATCTTCCGAATTTACGTTCCAGTTTGTCGATAAATTTCATTAAAATCTCCTTTCAGAAAACTTTTGAAAATCAGAAAAATCGCTTCTTGGAAAGAATGATCGCTGCCACAACACTGATCGCCACAGAAATCAGGATAATGATCAGAAATCCCAATGGACTCCTTGATAAGGGCATACCGGAACCAGCCACATTCATTCCGTAAGCACTGAACACAATAGTCGGAATACTCATGACAATAGTAATGATCGCCAGTACCTTCATAACGATATTCATATTATTGGAGATGATCGATGCAAAAGCATCCATAGTTCCGTTCAGGATACCGCTGTACACATTGGCCATTTCGATCGCCTGCTTATTCTCAGTGATGACATCCTCCAGAAGATCGGTGTCCTCCGGATATTTCTTGATGCTGTCTATCTTCAGAAGCTTCTCCAGCACAACCTCATTGGACCGGAGTGATGTGATAAAATAAGTCAGGGATTTCTGCAGCTCCAGAAGCTCGATCAGCTCTTCATTTCTTGTGGAAAGATGCAGTTTTTCTTCCACCTGCTCACTTTTTTTGTCAATGATACGCAGATAACGCAGGTACATGCTCGCATTTCTGTAAAGGATCTGAAAGATAAAACGGGTCTTCATATAGGTAAAAAAGCTCCGGACTCTTCCCTCCATAAATCTGGTAAGAACCGGTGTGTCCTCCAGACAGATGGTAAAGATCATAGACCCCGTCACAATGATGCCAAGCGGTATTGTCCCATACCAGTCCTTGTCATTACGTTCCTCGATCATAGGAACATCAACCAGGATCAGTGTATAATTATCCTCAACTTCGATACGTGACCGTTCTTCCTCATCCAAAGGGGATCGTAAATCGTCAACCTCTATATCAAACTTCTCGGAAAATTCAAAAATCTCTGTTGCCGTCGGATTCGTCAGCGCAATCCAGCAGCCTTCCTCCGGTTCCTGTATCTGGTGGATGGCTCCGTCTATTGTCTTGTAAATCCTTACCACGATTCCCACTTCCCTTCTCTTGCTTTTCTTTTGCCAGGGCAAAATTCTTTTTTATTATAAATAGTCAAAATAGCTTTGTCAATTCATACCTTTTCTTTTTAAAAGAGCTTTTAAATAATTTCACATGATCTTTACATAAAAATTCATTCTGCCTTCCACGTTCTTTACATTTTTTCCGGCTTCCTATATAATGATTCCAGAATTCCAACGAAAGGAAGTTATACAAATGAGTCAGTCATCATTCGGAAAAAAATTCGTGGTTACCACCTGGGGAGAATCTCACGGCAAGGCTATCGGTGCCGTTCTCGACGGCTGTCCCGCAGGTCTTTCTCTCTGCGAAGAAGATATCCAGGTTTTTCTTGACCGGAGGAAGCCCGGTCAGAGCCGTTATACAACTGCCCGTAAGGAAGGAGATCTGGTGGAGATCCTTTCCGGAGTTTTTGAAGGAAAGACTACCGGTACTCCAATTTCTCTTCTGATCCGCAATACAGATCAGCGTTCCAGAGATTACGGAAATATCGCATACTCCTATCGTCCCGGTCACGCAGACTTTACCTTTGACCAGAAATACGGATTCCGTGATTACCGTGGAGGTGGACGCTCCTCCGGAAGAGAAACCGCCGGACGTGTGGCAGCCGGTGCCATTGCCATCAAGCTGTTAAACGAACTTGGCATTACATTTACTACCTACGCAAGATCCATCGGTCCTGTAGAGATCCGGTCCTTCTCAGAAGAAGAGATCCGAAATAATGCACTCTGCATGCCAGATGCCGACGCAGCTGCAAAGGCATCTGCCTATCTCGAACAATGTCTGAACAGTCAGGACAGTGCCGGCGGTGTGATTGAATGCCGCATCAAAAACGTTCCTGCCGGTCTGGGCGATACGGTTTTTGACAAGCTGGATGCTACCCTCGCTCATGCGATCATGTCCATCGGTGCTGTAAAAGCTGTTGAGATCGGTGACGGCATCAACGTGACACGTCTTACAGGTTCCGAAGACAACGACGGTTTTGTACAGAAAGACGGCATTATTTCCAAAACTTCCAACCACGCAGGTGGTATTATGGGTGGTATGAGTGACGGCAGTGATATCATACTCCGTGCACATATCAAACCTACTCCTTCCATCAGTCAGTCTCAGTCTACTGTGACCAACACCGGAGAAAACCTGGAGCTTGAGATCAAGGGCCGGCATGATCCGGTGATCGTACCGCGTGCAGTAGTCGTTGTGGAAGCTATGGCAGCACTTACCATTACAGATGCACTTTTTAACAATATGAGTGCACGGATGGATCGTATCCACGAATTTTATCAGCGGTAATTTCACATTTTGACCTGTCAGATAAAAAATTATAAATGCGCAAAAAAACAGACTCAGGGAAAGTTCCTACTCGTCCCTGAGTCTGTTTTTGTCTGCCTGTGCAAGACTTACTTTGATCAATCCTGTTCTTAATCCAACTGCTCCCATGTATCCGGTACCGGCCAGATATGGATACAGTTCGGTGTCTCGATCTTTCTTGGTTTTTCATTCATCATGATGATATTCTTTTCATAATCCACAGTGAAAACGGTAATACTGTTGCTGGCATGATTGGCAACAGCAATATGCTTGTTATCCGGGAAGATCATAAGATCCTTCGGGTAATCACCACTGATCGGAAGTGTAAATTTCTTGGTCAGAAGGCCTGTTTCCTGGTCTACTGCATACATAGTCACAGTATTTTCCCCTGCTGTTGTACAGAAAAGATATTTACCGTCCGCAGAAAGAGACATACCGGAAGCTGCGTTATGGAGCGCATCATTGGAATCCTCTTTTCCAAGAGTGGTAATGCTCTGAAGCAGCTGAAATTCCGGATTCTTACCGCTTCCGTCATAGCTGTATACCTTCACCTCATTGCTGAGCTCAAAAAGAAGATATGCAAATCTTCCGTCATCACTGAAACGGATGATACGAGGGCCGCTCTCTCTCGGGCAGCGAAGAATGTCAACCAGCTCCAGTTTGTCTTTCTTCTTATTGATACGATAGATCTTAACCTGATCGATACCATTATCTACCGCACAGAGATACTTATTATCCGGTGTCGGACGTACACAATTAACATGCGGACGGAAGTTACGCTCTGCCACGCTTCCAAGTCCCTTGTGGAAAACGCCGTCCATAACACTTCCCAGACGGCCGTCTTTATGTGTATGTACAACCGTTACCTTACCATCATGGTACCCTGCCACATAAAGATATCTTCCGTCCACATCTGTTGCAAGATAGCAGCCTCGCATTCCGTTGATATCCACACTGTTGAGGCGGGTAAGATCACCGTTCTTGTCTCTTTCAAATACAGCTACACCCTCATCCTCAATGGAATACAGATATTTACCGTTTTTTGATACTGCCAGATGAGAAGCATTGCTAACTTCCACTTCGCTTCGTTCTGTGAGTGTTCCTTTTTCTACATCTACATCGTATACCTGAATTCCCTTACTGGTTCCATGGGTATATGTTCCCACGTAAGCCACGTACTTCTTTTTTCCCATAAGTTCTGGCCTCCTGCTTTTTACATTGGTTACGTATTTTTGTGTTTATTTTATCACAAAGCTTCTGCAAGAACAAGTTACCATCCTGTTATCTTTTGTGCAATTTTTTATGCAAAGCTGCCGTTCACTATGGCGTTCACACATAATCCACGCAAATGGATCGGCTCCTGCGCATCCATTACGCCTCTTTACAGATCTCCCAAAGCGCCTCTCATTGCTTCCAGAGTTTCATCAATTACTTCATCTGTATGCGCTGTGGAAAGGAACATCGCCTCAAACTGGGAAGGTGCAAGATGAATGCCTCGTTTCAGCATTCCCTTGAAATATTTTGCAAAAAGCTCCAGGTTGGATGTTTTTGCAGAAACATAGTCTTTTACCTCCTGGTCTGTAAAGAAAATACTTGCCAGAGAAGAATCATAGTTTACCTGATATGGAAGACCTTTTTCCTCCACGATCTTCTTCAAGCCGCCGTAAAGCTTCTCACCTTTGGCAGCCAGATCTTTGTAGATTTCCTGATGCTCATAGAGATATTTCAGCTGTGTGAAACCTGCAGCCATGGCAACCGGGTTTCCGCTTAAGGTACCTGCCTGGTATACAGGACCACACGGTGAGATCAGATCCATGATCTCCTTACGTCCGCCATAAGCGCCTACCGGCATTCCTGCGCCGATTATTTTCCCGTAGGTGACAAGATCCGGACGGATACCAAAATACTCTGCTGCTCCGCCAAAGGCAAGTCGGAAGCCTGTGATCACTTCATCAAAAATCAGCAGACAATTGTGCTCATCGCAAAGCTCACGAAGCCGCTTTAAGAAGCCTGGTTTCGGAGGAACCACACCCATGTTTGCTCCTACTGCCTCCACGATCACGGCTGCCACATTTCCCTCTTCCTGTTTGAGAAGTGCTTCCACACTGGCGGCATCATTGTAGGTAGCCGTCATGGTATCCTGTGTACAGCCCTTCGGAACACCGGCGCTGTCCGGAATACCACTTGCCATGACACCGGAGCCGGCACTTACCAGAAGGCAGTCGCTGTGTCCGTGATAGCAACCTGCAAATTTGATGATCTTGTCTTTTCCGGTAAAACCTCTTGCTGCACGGATGGCACTCATAACAGCTTCTGTTCCTGAGTTTACCATACGGATCATATCTACATGTGGAATATGTTCACAGATAAATTCTGCGATCTCTACTTCGATTCCTGTAGCACAGCCAAAGCTCAAGCCATTTTCGCAGGCCTTGATCACACTCTCGCGGATCTCCGGGAAATTATGTCCCAGGATCATCGGGCCCCAGGAATCAATGTAATCCACATAACGGTTTCCATCTACATCATAGATGTAACATTTATCTGCTTTTTCAATAAAACGAGGTGCCTCACCGATGGCTCCGTAAGATCTTACCGGGCTGTTTACACCTCCCGGGATTCTTTTTACCGCACGCTCAAATAACTGTTCTGATTTTGTCATCAGCCGATTCTCCCTTCATCCATAAGCCTTGCCAGAAGTTCTGCGTAATAGGTAAGATAGATCTGTGCGCCGGAACGGAATGCTCCGGTAGCCATCTCACCTACGATTCTTTCCTCGTCGATCCAGCCGTTTGCAGCTGCTGCTTTTACCATTGCATATTCACCGCTGACACTGTATGCGGCAACCGGAACGTTTGTGATCTCCTTTACCTGCCAGATCATGTCCTGGTATGCAAGAGCCGGTTTTACCATGATGATATCTGCGCCCTCTTCCACATCTGCAAGTGCCTCTTTCAGTCCTTCTCTGCTGTTGTGTGGGTCCATCTGGTAACTCTTTCTGTCACCAAAAGACGGAGCAGAATCTGCTGCCTCACGGAACGGACCATAAAATGCGGAAGCATATTTTACTGCATAGGACATAATCGGTGTTGTATAATGTCCTGCCTTGTCCAGACACTGACGGATCGCTGCAACACGGCCATCCATCATATCAGATGGAGCAACCATATCCGCACCTGCCTCCACATGGGAAAGTGCTGTTTTTGCAAGAAGCTCCAGTGTCTTGTCATTATCCACATCATGACCGCAGAGAACGCCGCAATGGCCATGGGAAGTGTACTCACACATGCATACATCTGTTACATAATAAAGCTCCGGAAATTTCTCTTTTGCAATGCGAAGAGCTCTCTGAACGATCCCCTCCGGATCATAGGCACCGCTGCCCACTTCATCCTTATGGTCAGGAATACCAAAAAACATCACACTGCCTACACCGGCTTTGGAAAGCTGTTCCAGTTTATACGGAAGACGGTCCAGGCTGTAACGGTACTGCCCGGTCATGGACGGAATTTCTTCTTCCTTATTTTCTCCTTCCATTACGAACATAGGATACATAAGAGAAGATTTATCCATTCTTGTCTCACGTACCATCTTACGAAGGTTTTCGCTACCTCTTAATCTTCTTGGTCTTTTTGTCAGTTCCATGATCATTCGCTCCTTTTCATATCCTCCACCAGCTTGACAAGACTGTCAATGGTGGCTTTTTCTGACATATATGCTTTCATTCCAAAGCTCTCAGCAGCCGCCTTCGTCTGTCTGCCGATGCAGGCCGCCTTAACCTTTGAATAATCCAGTCCTTTTGTTCCCTCTACAAATCCCTTCACAGTGGAGGCACTTGTAAACACCGCACAGCTGATCTGTCCTGTTTCAAATTCCTTCTTCTCATCGATGAGCTGGCTCTTTTCGTAAAGAGTCTGATAAGTCGGAACATCCTCGACCACAGCGCCTGCCTGTGCAAGAAATGCGGTGAGCTTTTCATTGCCCTTTTCTGCCCGCGGGATAAGTATCTTTTCTCCACCGGAAAGAAGCTCTGAAAGTTCCTTTCCAAGAGTATCCCCGTCATATACCGACGGCACAAAATCTGCCAGCAGACCTCTTTCCTTCAGGGCCTTTTTTGTTCCTTCCCCGATCACGGCCAGACGGGCATTTCCCATGGCACGGATATCTTTTCCATGGCGGATCAGTTCTTCAAAAAATACCCTTACACCTGTAGGGCTGGTAAATACAAGCCACTGATATTCCTCCAGGTGATCCAGCGCTTTATAGAGACGGCTCTGGTCTTCCATGGGGACAGTACGGATCGCCGGAAGCTCCAGAACCTCCGCGCCTTTTTCACGAAGCATGTCCGCAGTTCTGGAAACAAGCTCCTTCGGTCTTGTGACAAGGACCTTCCATCCTGAAAGCGGCAGTTCTTCATACCAGCCAAACTTCTCTGCCAGTGTACATACCTTACCCACCACAATGATCGCCGGTGTCTCGATCCCCTGGCGTTTCACCTCTTCTTCCAGGGTAGAAACTGTTGCTACGATCCGTTTCTGACCTGCTGTAGTTCCCTTCTGCAGGATCGCCGCAGGCATGTCCTTTTCCATTCCTGCACCTATCAGACCCTCGCAGATATCCGGAAGTGCGGACACGCCCATCAGAAATACAAGCGTTCCCCTTGTATCAACAAGTGCCCGGAAGTCTATATCATATTCTTCTCCGGCTTTCTTGTGTCCTGTAATGATGTGGACTGAAGAACAGAAATCCCTGTGTGTTACCGGAACCCCGTTATATGCCGGTACTGCAATGGAGGAAGTAACACCCGGAACAACCTCATAAGGGATCCCATTCTCCCGAAGAAGCTCCAGCTCCTCTCCTCCTCTTCCAAAGAGGAATGGATCTCCGCCTTTCAGGCGCACCACACGAAGACCCCGCTGTGCCTCCTCAAGAAGTACCTGATTGATATTTTCCTGACGCATGATATGGTGACTGGCACGTTTGCCTACATTGATCAGCCTAGCATTTTCCGGGATTCTTGACAGAACTCCCTGACCTACCAGACTGTCATAGACGACCACATCTGCCTGTTCCAGCACTTTGAGGCCTTTTAATGTAAAAAGGCCAATATCGCCAGGACCCGCTCCTACCAGCCATACTTTTCCTGTTTTCATCTGTTTTCTCCTTTTTTCCGAAGAGTTTCTGCCAGTTCCCTGCCTAAGCTTTCCGCATCTGCCTTATTGCCACGCAGTGTTCCTGTTACATAGGAACCGTCTTTTTCATTATAATAAAGCCCTCTGAGATAGATCTCATCCCCGAGAATTTCCGCATGGGCAGCCACCGGAGAAGAGCACCCTCCATCCAGGAGCTTTACAAAAGCACGCTCCGCACTTCCCGCGGTCCAGGCATCCTTATCACAGTAGCCCTCCAGGAAATCATAAGCTTCCCCTTTTCTTCCCTGTACAGCAAGGATTCCCTGACCAGCAGCCGGAATGATCTCATCTGCTGTAAAATACCGGTTGATCCTGGATTCCAGTCCAAGTCTCTTAAGGCCGGCAGCAGCCAGGATCAATGCACTGTACTGTCCTTCATCCAGCTTCCGGAGTCTTGTCTGAAGATTTCCGCGGATACTTCTGACATCCATATCCGGATACAGTTTTTTAAGCTGTAAGGTTCTCCTTAAGCTGGAGCATCCAAGGGGCTTGCTTTTATCAAGTTCAGAAGCTCCCTCAGGAAGAACCAGTACGTCTCTCGGATCTTCTCTTTTGGAAAAAGCCAGAAGCGGCAGCTCCTCCGGAACCTCCATAGGCATATCTTTCAGGCTGTGTACAGAAAGAATACTTCTTCCATCTATCAGTGCTTTATCCAGCTCCTTTACAAAAAGCCCTTTTCCGCCAACCTTATCCAGTGTACGGTCCAGAATGATATCCCCGGTAGTTTTCATAGTGAGGATTTCCACTTCCAGATCCGGATTTTTTTCTTTTATGTAGTCACGGACCATTTCGCTCTGCAGCACTGCAAGCTTACTCTCTCTGCTGCCGATCACGATCTTATCTCTCTTCATCTTCATCCTGCTCTCCCAATACTTTTTCCAGCGCATTCTGGATCTCTTCCCTTACACGCTTTGCTTTTTTGTGATCCAGTCCGCTGGCTGTAACTCCAACTACCATTTCATCCCGCATATATACGCCTGGGAAATAAAAATCACAGGCTTCCCGGTCGGAGGCTACATTAACATAAATGCCCTCCTCCTTACAGACACGGTGAATCTCATCATTCAGCTTCCAGTCATTGGTGGCTGCGATCACCATATATGCATTGGCAAAATCAGAACGTTTCACGGGACGGATATACAGAGTCACGGTTCCTGCTTTCCCGAGATCCATAAGCTCCTGGGTCACTTTTGTAGCCACTACCGTGATATTTCTTGTAAATTTCAGAAGAGTCTTTATTCTTCTGGTAGCAATATTACCACCACCTGCCACAACGATATTTTTATCGGACAGGTCTATAAACATGGGGAAATAAGGTTTATTCTTCATAAAGTTTCTCCAGTCCTTCCACACATTCCAGAAAAGCATCCTGGTTCAGACTGTCCCGAAGCCCGAAGATCAGCTTGTTCACAACCTTTCCGGCTGCAGTATCCACTGCTTTTTTCAGGTTTTCTCTGTCTGAATCCTCCATAGGAGTTTTCCGGAAGATTTTTTCGATCCTCAAATTCAGATCTTCCACAGCATCCGCTTTGATCTCCTGGATGCGCGGGATGATATCACGACCTTCCAGCCACTGGAAAAATTCGTTCATCTGGGCCTTCACAATGGCTCCTGCTGCTTCTAGGTTATCTGCAAGTTCCTTCGGTGTCTCGCCGGTTCGGAAGCTGTCCATATCATAAAGTGTGATGTTATCTTTTTTTCGGATCTCCGGATCAATATCTCTTGGAACTGCCAGATCGATAAGGATCATAGGTCGTTCCACACGTACATCCTCAAACAATTCTTCCGTCAGTGTATAATTGGGGCTTGCTGTTGCGCTGACCACCAGGTCACACTCCGGCAGATAATCCATTCTCTCACCATAATTGATCCTGCTGCATCCAACAGGAATGCTCACAACACCACTTCTGTACTGACGGATCGTAACCGTCACATCCGCTCCTGCTTCACGCAGTGTCTGGGCAGCCATCTTCCCCATCTCACCGTTTCCGATCACCATACAGACTTTATTGCGAACATGATAACCGCCCTCTTCCAGAAAACGGATGGCCTGATGGATCACAGAAGGATTTCCATGGGAAAACGGCACTTCCGTTTTGATCTTCTTGCCTGCAGTTACCGCCATACGGAAAAGCACCTCCAGAACACTGTCTGTGGTAAACTCATCCCTTGACATACTCAACGCATCTTTTACCTGGGTCAGGATCTGATCTTCCCCCAGGATCTGGGATTTCAGTCCGCTGGTAAGATAAAACAGGTGTTCCACCGCCTCTTCGTTTTCTCTGCTGGTAAAATACTTCTGGTATTGTTCTCCCTGCACACCTTTCAACGAGCAGAGCCACTGATACAGGTCCGGCTTCTCCTCATCTGCAGTACTTACCCACAGTTCCAGCCGGTTACAGGTCGACAGAATAATACACCCGCAGATCCCAGCTTCTTCTTTCAGCCTGCGCAACGCCTCTCCGGTATTTTTACGGGTAAAAGCAAACTGCGCTCTGACATCTACAGGTGCCATATTATGATCGATTCCAATCATGAATATACTCATGTCCTACGTTTCTCCTTTGTTTCCACAATCTTTTATAATGATAAACATTTCCGTAAGGAAAGTCAACTACGATTGACAATGTCAGCCCTCCCTTTTATAATATCTTATGGTAGAAATTGCGGATCATCTTTATATTCCAGCGGAGAAATATAAAGAGTTTATCATAATCACCATAATTATCAGGATGGAGGAAATCCCCGTATGAACTCAGCTTCAAAAAAAGCGATCCTAGTAGTAAGTTTCGGCACAAGCTATGAAAACACCCGTAAGCTTACCATCGAGGCCATCGAGCACGATATTGCCGATGCATTCCCGGCCTGTCCCACCTACCGTGCATGGACAAGCAAAATGATCATTGCCAAACTGAAAAAGCGGGACGGTCTTACGATCCACACGGTAAAGGAGGCTCTGGAACAGATGCTTCTGGATGGTATCACCGATGTGATCGTACAGCCGACTCATGTGATCAACGGTATCGAAAATGATCAGATGAAAGCCGATGCGCTTTCTTTTCGTGACCGTTTTTCCAGTATTGTTTTCGGAAATCCTCTTCTCACAACAGAAGAAGATAACCAGGCGATCGTCCGGGTAGTTGCAGATGAATTCCGGGACATGGATCCGGACACTGCACTTGTACTGATGGGACATGGAACAGAACACTACGCAAACACGGTTTACGCTGCTTTGGATTACCGTTTTAAAGATACCGGACATAAAAATATTTTTCTTGGAACTGTAGAAGCCTATCCGGCCCTGGACTCCCTTCTCCGGGCTGCCGACAGCTTTCATCCGAAAAAGATCGTGCTGGCGCCTTTCATGATCGTAGCCGGCGACCATGCACAGAACGATCTGGCCGGTGCAGATCCGGACTCCTGGATGAACCGTCTTTCTTCCGAAGGATATGAAGTCACCCCTGTACTGAAGGGACTTGGCGAATATCCCCAGGTCCGGCAGATCCTTGTGGAACATGTACAGCAGGCCATGAACGCTTCGATCTGACAGAGATCAGATGATCCATATATATCCCTCATAAAAAAACTGCACCGTGATCCATCCCTGGATCTTCCGGTGCAGTTTTTTATTTTTTATGAAATTACTTGAAATTCTGAAATTCCTGTTATTTATGCCATCAGTTCATCCAGTTTTGTCTTTACAGCAAGGATAAACTCTTTGCTGTTCAATACCTGTACCTCTTTCAGGGAAGTGATCAGTGCAAGATCCTTGGTCATCTTTCCGCTTTCAATGGTATCCAGTGTTGCTTTTTCCAGTTTTCCTGCAAAATCAGCAAGTGCTTCATTTCCGTCCAGCTCGCCTCTCTTGCGGAGAGCTCCTGTCCATGCAAAGATCGTTGCAACAGAGTTTGTGGATGTTTCTTTTCCCTCAAGATGACGATAATAGTGTCTCTGAACTGTTCCGTGGGCAGCCTCATACTCAAAATATCCCTTCGGGGATACCAGTACAGAGGTCATCATGGCAAGAGAGCCAAATGCGGAAGATACCATGTCGCTCATAACATCTCCGTCATAGTTCTTGCATGCCCAGATAAAACCGCCTTCTGCCTTCATAACACGGGCTACGATATCATCGATCAGACTGTAAAAATAGGTCAGGCCGGCTTCCTCAAATTTATCCTTAAACTCTGCATCAAAGATCTGCTGGAAAATCTCTTTAAATCTTCCATCGTATGTTTTGGAAATGGTATCCTTGCTTCCGAACCATACATCCTGCTTTGTGTCCAGTGCATAATTAAAGCAGCTTCTCGCAAAGCTCTTTACGGAATCATCAAGATTATGCATGCCACGGAGAACACCTGCTCCATCAAAATGCTGGATCAGCTCCTTACGCTCTTCTCCGTCTTCGCCCTCAAATACAAGATATGCATCTCCCGGCTTGTCAATATAAAATTCTGTATTCTTATAGATATCTCCATATGCATGACGTGCAAGTGTGATCGGTTTCACCCAATTCTTTACACATGGCTCGATTCCCTTTACAACGATCGGCGCACGGAATACAGTTCCATCAAGAATAGCACGGATCGTTCCGTTTGGACTCTTGTACATTTTTTTCAGGTCATACTCTTCCATTCTGGCTGCGTTTGGCGTGATCGTGGCACATTTTACGGCTACTCCGTATTTCTTGGTTGCTTCTGCTGCATCAATGGTAACCTGATCATCTGTCTCATTTCTGTGCTCAAGACCAAGATCATAATATTCTGTATTCAGTTCCAGATACGGTGTGAGAAGTTCATCCTTGATGATCTGCCACAGGATACGTGTCATCTCGTCTCCGTCCATCTCAACTAAAGGTGTCTGCATTTTGATTTTTTCCATATTATTTTCTCCTTTTGAGGTTTATTCTCCTGTTCGGATTCCAGGTGCTCTTTCCTTTAGAATCTTTCTTCAGCACTTTTACTGTACATTGTACTCATATTTTCCGGTTCCGTCAACGCTTTTGTGCTTTACCACACTATGTTTATAAGAATTGTATAATAATTCAGCCTGCCAACAGTTTTTCACAGTTAAATTTTCCCCATCCCTGCTGATTTCTGGGAAGTCCCATATCTTCTGCATTTTCTCTTAACAACATCTTTACCTCTACATTAGAAAGCCGGGGATCTTTTTCCAGAAGGCAGGCGATCCCTCCTGACACCAGAGGCGTCGACATGGAGGTTCCGCTTTTGAGCCCATATGAGTACGGCAGTCCCGGTGCACAGGCAATGACCTGGCTTCCCGGCGCTACCAGATCCGGTTTGCACACACAGTCAAAAGTAGGGCCTCTTCCGGAAACTGCCTTTCTGCCATTCAGCATATCACTGGAGCCTACGGTAATGATTTTCCGGCTGCTTCCCGGTGCTGTTACCGTGCCGGCCCCCGGTCCCTGATTTCCTGCTGCAGCTACCACCACAAATCCCAGATCCCAAAGTTTTTCCACTCCTTCAAGAAGATCTGTCTGTTCCTTATGATCCCGGGATGTTGTTCCCACTGAAATATTAACGATACGGATATGATAAATGCTTCCAAACTCCATGATCCACCGAAATGCCCGCATCACATCCTCCCTGCTTCCGTTCCCGAAACGATCCAGAACCTTCAGAGCAGCGATACTGCAGCCAGGTGCAGCCCCTTTATATTTTCCACCTGATGCAGTTCCGTCCCCTGCAAGGATCCCGCTGACATGAGTCCCATGTCCGTTATCATCATATGGGCTGCGTCTGACTCCTGTAAAATCACGAAACACGGAAATACGGCTGCCAAAATCTATATGAGGAAAAATACCGGTATCCAGAACCGCCACGCCTATCCCTTTTCCTGTATACATCCTTTTATACCTTTCCAAAGCTCTCCCGTCGGACAGCTGACCTTTCTTTAGCTTATTCTGCGGACATCTTTCCCGCTACTCGTTTTATATAAAAAGACCCCGGGATCTTACATCTGAATCCCCGGGATCTTTGCTGTATATTTTATTTAGTTTCCTCTTCCTGTACGGAAATTAACTGTTTTCTGGATCTGATTGTCCATTCCGTAGCTGTAGCTTCCATAAACACCGGTATGCCAGCCCTTAGCCTGTCCTTCCGGGTCATAATGAAGTCCGTTTATGATCACCCAGCTATGTCTTGTAAAGCCATCTCCGGCTCCATCTCTGGTTCCCGGAACACGACCACATACCACATATGGATCATATCCGATCTCTCTTGCCAGTGCGGCAAATGCACAGGCATAGCCATAACAATTTCCCTTTCCTGTAGCAAGCGTTCTCCACGCAGTCATTCTCCACCAGTCATTCTGATTTAAATCCGGATAATAGGCAGATGAATAATAGGTATTATTTATCACATAACTCCAGCACGCCTGCAGCTTCTGGCTTTTGGACATTCCACTTCTTGTAATATTTTGGACCACACCTATACAATGCAGCTTCAGGCTGCGCATATCATTTTTTACAGCCTGTCCCTTCCCGTTGAACCGGATTCCCTCCAGCGTACGGTTTTTGTAAAAACGTCCCCAGGAATCCGCATAGTAAAGATTTTTGTCCGGAAGACACAGCCAACCCTTTGAAGGATTTCCATACTTATTTACGTAATAGGAATATTTTCCTACATTTACGATACGTGACGTCTTTCCGTTCAAAAGGCGTCCTGCAGTATCAAACACATAGATCCTGGAACCGATCTTGTTATGGTAAGTTAACGCATAATATTTAGGCCCGAAATAATACCGTTTTCCCTTTACGGTCTTCCATTGGTTTCTGATCTTTCGGCCCTTGGTGTAGTAGTAATATTTTCCTTTTTCTCTGTAGAGACCGGTTTTCTTCTTTACAGTTGCCGTAGTAGTTGCTGCCTGCGTCTCACAGGTTACGGAAACCGTGCAGATCTGCACCGCAAAAAGCATGACCATCGCCATAAAAAACAATTTTAATCTTTTCATACATATCTTTCCTTATCGTTCATTCTGATCAATACTCTTCGTATCTCACACTTCCGTCAGAATAGGTGATCTCATAGTAGCCATGGCCACTTCCGTCACAGTCATCATAGGCCTGACGGCTAACCTCGGTAGGTTCTGATGCTGCTGCCTCTGCTGCTGCCTGTGCCTCTGCCGCTGCCTGTGCCTCTGCCGCTGCCTGTGCGTCTGCCGCTGCCTGTGCGTCCGCTGCTGCCTGCGCGTCTGCCGCTGCCTGTGCGTCCGCCGCTGCCTGCGCTTCTGCTGCCGCCTGTGCGTCTGATGCCGCTTTTGCCTCTGCCGCTTTTTTCTCTTCAGCTGCTTTCTGCTCTGCTACCAGCTTGTCGATCTCATCTTTATTGGAAGTGAAGTATGTATGTGCCGCATATCCCTTAACACCATCTCCTTCAACCTTCAGCCATCCAGGGCATACACCGGTTACCTTGAACTCGGTTCCAAGAGATGTTACTTTCAGGGATTTTGATTTTGTATCCGCTTTTTCACGGATATTTACATTGGATTTTGCATAGGTAGTGGCAGCTTCTTCCAGCTCAGTCTCCTTCGCATCTTCCAGCGCTTCCTGAGATTTTCCTTTTTCATCCGTGTAGGAAATATAAAGGATCTCATACTCATTATAAAAAACAGGTTCTTTCCAGTCATCCGGTGTCACATTCCGGAAGGTATGCTCTGTACCATCTTTCATGGTGATCACTAGATCCTGACCTGCCGCATCCTTGGAGTCTTTCTTTTTGCTGTCATCCTCTTTTGCATCCTGAAGCTCTGCGGATTTCACCTCAAGTCCGCTCTGATTTTTTACTGTAAGCTCTCCGATCTGAAAATCCTCTGCGGTCTCTTTTTCTTCTGCGGAATCTTTATCGCCAGTTTTCTCTGCGGTTTCCTCCTTTGTCGTTGTCTCGCCTGCAAAAGCAGCTGTCGGTGCCCCCAGACACATCGCTGCGATCAATGCTACCCCTAAAAGCACCTGTACTGTTTTTTTTCTCATTTCTTATATCCTCCTTTATAGTGTCAGTCCGCCTATTATACGGGCTGAATCTTTGTTGCCTGTAAGAATTTCGATCTGATTTCCGTCTGCTGCAAGAAGTGAACGGTCCAGATATAAGCAAAAACCGCTGCTGTCCGTTTTTCCATCTTCTGTGGAAACATCCATCGGAAATGCTTCATAAATCTTATCATGGTTCAATCTTATATAAATCCTGCTGTCTATATCCAGATATTTTTCTTCAATACAACCTGTGATCTTTTCCAGATTTCCCTGGATCTCGCACTGAACTGCTCCGGCACCGGCAGGAACCGTATCTTCTTCCGTAACATTCACCTGACACTCCGGTCCTTCCATGATCGGCGGTGACTGTGCCATTTCCGGGAGAAAACGCTCTGCCCGTTCCACGATCACAGTATCTGCATTCTTCTCATCCACTTCACTCATCTGGTAAGGTACTCCTCTGGAAAAATACGCACTGGAATAAGCATCTGCCATAAACGGAAGCAGTGCATTACCAAAAGAATCACGGAACATGACCAGACTTCCTTCCTTCACAGGATTTACCGTTGTGATCTTCGGATCAAAATTACTTACCACTTCTCCCACATAGGCAAATGTTGTCTGTCTGTCATAATAAACTTCCTCTTCCGGTGTCGTTGCAAGAGGATACAGCATCTCATCCAGATCTCCTGTGAAATCTGTTTTTATAGTATAGGGTTCCTCCTTATAGGAAACATGCTCCTTTTTCAGAGAAGACAGCAATGTTTCCGCCGCAACTGCAGCACCCTTGTTGTTCCAGTGTGAATCTCTTTTGTGATAAAGAACTTCTTTCTCTTCTGAAAGAGTCTCATACAGATCTCCGTAAGAAACCTGCTCCTGCCTGAGATATTTCTGAAGATTAACAAGGTTTTTGTCCGATGATACCTTCAGGCTGTCATAGTACGGCATGTTCTCTCCATAGAGTGAGTTTTTATTAGGTGCCACAGTAAAAAGAAACTGCACGCCTTTTTCATTCAATGTCTCCTGCATCATGGCCAGTGTATGTGCAATATTAAAAAGGCTTCTCTCGGAAAGAAGCTCCTCTCCAAGATAATCCTCCAGCGAATCCTTATAATAAAGCCAGTTATCGGTTCCCTGGATCACACCATCTGCAGTAGATACTCCGAAAATCTTCCCGTTCAGAAGGGCATTTGCCGTTACCAGCTCATTTCGAAACGCAAAATGTTCCTGAAAATATTCGCCTGCTTCCGGCAGCCAACGGGTATTGATCTCGTTTTCTTTTTTCAGTTCAGGAAACTCAGCCAGTCTTCGGTTTTCAGACGATGCTTCCTGCTTTGTCACCGCCATCCCCAGAGATGGCACAAGACAAGCTGCAAAAAATGCAGTAATATAAAGCACCTGCAATTTTTTCATGTTTTCTGCCTCCTCTTAAAATCGAAAATAGATGAACGGATTATAGGTTCCGCCGGCAAGGCTCAATACACAAAGCGCAAAACCAGCCAGACTTAATACATAGGTAAAGCCTTCATACCATTTATACTTTTTCAGCATGCTGTTTACCGGAACTGCTGCGACCAGTGCCGCTGCCAGCGTTACAAGATATACCGGTGTCAGCTGCTGCAGTGTAAGGCTCATTGCGGAAGCCTTCCATCCAAAATCCGTAAACATTTCTCTGATCCAGAAGCATCCCTGCTTCATAGTGTCCGCACGGAAAAACACAAAGCCAACACAAACTACCAGAAGTGCATAGACATGCTGAAAAAAGCTCTTGAGTTTTCCGCCCTTTTTCCCGATAAATGGGATATACTCTTCCAGCATCAGGAAAAAGCCATGATAAATTCCCCAGAACAGAAAATTAAAGGAGGCACCATGCCAGATACCTGTACACACAAAAACGATCATTTTATTGACCACTGTACGGAATTTCCCTCTGCGGTTTCCCCCTAACGGAATATACAGATATTCCTTAAACCATCCTGAAAGAGACATATGCCATCTTCTCCAGAATTCACGGATACTGGCAGAAATATAAGGATAATCAAAATTCTCATGGAAATGAAATCCAAACATCATTCCGAGTCCCAGCGCCATATCACTGTAGCCGCTGAAATCAAAATAGATCTGCAGCATATAGGAAACTGCGCCCAGCCAAGCACCCGGACCAGTGATTCCGGTTGCTGCCGCACCAAAGAGATTATCCGCCACAAGTCCCATTGTGTTGGCGATAAGAATCTTTTTACTCAAACCTGCAATGAAACGCCGGATTCCTTTTCCGATTTCCTCCGGTGTCTGCTTACGATTATTGATCTCCGCCTCCACATCATGATACTTGACGATAGGTCCCGCGATCAGCTGTGGGAAAAATGAGATATACAGAAGCACCTTTCCGAAATTCTTCTGAACCGAAGCATCTCCCCGATAAACATCGATCACGTAGGAAAGTGCCTGAAAAGTAAAAAACGATATTCCGATCGGCATCCGGACATGCGGAACCGGAATTCCGGCACCGGTAACAGAATTAAATGTCTCCACCAGAAATCCGGAATATTTAAAGATCACAAGAAGACCGAGATTTATCACCACAGCCAATGTCATTGTGAGCTTACGGATCTTCGGACATTCCCCTGTCAGACGCGCTAAAATATAGTTGCCCGCCGATGAAGCAACCAGTAATATTACATAAATCGGTTCTCCGTATGCATAAAAGACCAGACTTGCCACTACAAGCAAAAAATTTTTGGCCCGCATCCCAGGTAAAAGGAGATGCAGACAAAAAGCAGCCGGAAGAAATACACACAGAAATACCATTGAACTGAAAACCATAATTCTATTTATTTATCGGTCTGGCGAATCTTATTTGCTGATCACGTCCAGTACGATTTCCTTCCCTTTTTTGTCTTTGTATGTATTGACCCAGAATCTTGTGTATTCCAACAGATATTCCTGTCCGTCACCATAACAGCCATCTGTCTTTCTGGTACGAAGAGGTCTGCCAAGGGCTTTCCGCAGTGCTGCAGAACTCTTTTCTCTTACAAATGCTTTCCTTAATCTTGAAGATGTTCTGGCATCGTATACACCGGTTTTTGTATTAAAAGCATAAAATCCGGCTCTGGACTGTCCATATGCGGAATAATAAACGCCTTTTACCATCTGTGCATACCGGTTAAATCCATAGTATTTCCCGCCGATCTTTTTTACAAGGAGATAGTTCTCCCCGAAGAATGTTCCACCTTTATAAGCCTTTCCGGTGTTGGAAAAATAGTATCTGTATGTCATTTTTTTGCCGGTAGTCTTATTAGCGACAGTCACGGTTTTCCATGTATTCTTTACTTTTTTTCCCTTCACATAATAGTAGTATTGTCCGCCCTCTTTTTTGAGACCGTTTTTTACCTTGGCTGCCTTGGCTGTAGATGCTGCCTGTACAGTCTGAACCGCAATAAGCGGTTCAGCTGCCGGTATCTGGAGCATCATCAGACAAAGTACTGCTGCCAGGATCTTCTTTGTCCACTTTTTCATGATCTGCTCCTGTTCTTTAGAGAACGATATCTTCTTTTCCTTCAGTTTTATAGTATTTTTTCATGGATGAAGATTTCTGCATATAATATTTAACATCTTTTCTGGATTTGTTTCCTGCTGCATTTGCATCAAATGTATACCAGGTATTTCCAATCTTGATCTCTGTCCATCCATGTGGCTGCCATTTATTTTTATTAAATACATTACTTTTTCCCCAGCATACACGGACCGGAAGTCCTGTTGCACGTTTAGCCTGTACTGCAAAGGCTGATGCAACACCGTAGCAGTTTCCTTTTTCCATTCCCATGGTCAGATATGCAAACATCTGGCTTTTACCTTTTGTAAACTGCAAAGGTTTTCCGTCAAAGCCCTTCATTCTCATATATCCGTATTTTTTGGAATAGTTAAACAATTTCTGAAGAGCCGTTTTTTTCTGCGCAGTTGTAGTCAGACTTGCAGAAATCTTCTGGCTGCGAAGCACTGAATCTGTCATCTTGATCAGTTCTGCATTTGCTTTTTTGGATTTCCCAGTGTATTTTCCGTTGGAAGCAAACTGCATGGTTTTGTAGGTATTTCCGGATTTTACTGTATACCATCCGGTCTTTCTTGCACCATTCGAGCCTAAATAATATATCGCACCATTGATCTTTTTTAATTTGTTGGTAACTTTTTTACCTTTGATGTAGTAATAATACTGACCGCCCTCTTTTTTCCAGCCATTTTTAACAGCTGCTTTTGCGGTTGTTGTGGTTGCTGTTGTTGCCGCCTGCGCACACACTGTGCCAAATGTCAGGCAAAACAGCATTGTGATCATGAGAACAAGCTGTGCGAATCTTCTCTTTTTCATGGTTTCTTTTCCTCCTGTTTTAAAAATCTTCATACCCGGTGATAATTATAGCATTGCTCTGATTTTCTTGCAATATAATGTATAAAATACATTATCTCCTCCAATACTTAACATATCTGAAAAATAAAGGAGGTTTTTCTATGCTTCTCTTTTTTCTTGTATTCTTCGGACTCCAGATCTTTGTTCTTTTCTGCTGTGCCGCTGCAGGAAATGACGCCGCTTCCCAGGAACTATCTGACCAGGAACAGCTTCAGTTTATCGCAGAATGGAAAAAACAACATCAAAAAAAGGACGTCTGCTGAAGAACGTCCTTTTTGCTTTGCAATTCTATTCTCCATTCATATGATGATACACACCAGTCCGCCTTTGCTGTCATTTACGATCTTCTTCATAGTATCCTGAAGCTTCACCTGACTTTCTTCGCTGATCATGGCCAGCTTGTTCCGGATTCCGTCTTCCACCAGCTGCTGGATGGATTTTCCGAAAATATTGGTCTCCCAGATACTTTCCCCTCGCTCCGGGCTTTCTCTGATATACTTTATCAGGTCCTCCGCCTGCTGTTCTGTACCAACGATCGGAGCGATCTCCGTTTCGATTCCCGCCCGGATCATATGAATGGACGGACTTTTTGACCGGATCTTTACTCCGAATTTATTTCCCTGACGGATCACCTCAGGTTCCTCAATAGTGATCTCGGAAAGCTCAGGCACCACAACCCCATACCCTGTTCCTTTTACCGCTTCCAGGGCAGCCTGGACTTTTACAAATTGTTCCTTCATACCGGCAAGCTCTTTTATGGTCTGGATCAGTTCATATTCGCTTTCCATGGATATCCCGCTCATTTCACTAAGCATCTGATAATAATAAATGTCTTTTACTGCGATCCGGATACGGACTTTTCCATCGGAAAGACTGACCTGCTCAAGCAATGTATCTTCCACATATGGACTTTCCAGATATACTGATTCTCTGCTTACATCACGCACATGAGTAAGTCTGGTCATCTTTTCCCGAATCTCATTTAACAGAGCCGCCTTTACCTCATGTTCCGGAGAAAGCATCTCCACCCATCTGGGAACAAAAAGCTCTATCTCACTGACCGGGAATTCATAAAGGATCTTCTCCAGGATTCTGGTCACATCCTCTTTTCGAAGCTGTTCACAGTTGACTGCCAGAACGGATACTCCAAATTTCTCTTCCAGATGTTTTACAGTTTTTCCGGTTTCCTCACTGTAGGGAGTCTGGGAGTTTACCAGGATCAGAAAGGGTTTTCCCTGGACTTTCAGTTCTTTTATGGTCTGTTCCTCTGCCGGGATAAAATTTTCTCTGGGAATCTCCCCGAAACTTCCGTCTGTTGTGACTACAATCCCAATGGTGGAATGCTGGCTGATCACTTTTTCCGTTCCAATGCGGGCTGCATCATGGAACGGGATTGCTTTTTCCTGCCAGGGAGTTTTGACCATCCGCTCCCTGCCTTCTTCCACATTTCCGGATGCATCTTTTACCAGAAAGCCTACACAGTCAATGAGTTTTACCCGGATTTTCTGGTTTTCCCCTATGGATACTTCCACTGCTTCTTTTGGAATAAATTTGGGTTCTACGGTGGTGATCATTTTTCCAGCACCGCTTAATGGCAGTTCATCCTGAAGTTCTGCTCTTTTTCCCTCGCTGATCGATGGCAGTGCTATCAGCTCCATAAATCTCCGGATGAATGTGGATTTTCCTGTACGGACCGGTCCCACAACCCCTATGTAGATATCCCCGCCCGTCCGCGCCTGGATATCACGGTAAACCTGAAAGTTTTCCATATAAAAAAGCCTCCCTGCATATACTGGCCTGTAAGTTCCGGGAAACGTCTTAAAAAAGACAGTTCCCGCATACCACAGTATATGCCCGGAAGGCTTCTTATATGCTGCTGTTCACCGGGAACAGCAGCTCTTTGTATTCCTCATATCAGTCTTTGATATAGAACTCATTGTGAAGCAGATGATGCTCTTTGCCTTTGAGGAGTCCCTCATAAAGCTCCAGAACCAGTGGGTTCTCATCGGATTTCTTGATGATCATGGTATTGTCTGCATTGTACAAACCTCTTGCTCTGGCTGCCTTGGTTCTGTCACCGGATCTGGTCGGCTGACCTCCACCCATAATACATCCACGGCGGCATGCCATAACCTCGATCAGATGATAGTTTGCCTCACCGTTCTTCACACGTTCCATAACGGTTCTTGCATTTGCAAGGCCGCTGGCAACACATACATTGATATCCATTCCCTTGTACGGTACGGTAAATTCCTTGATTCCCTCTTCACCACGAACACCGCACTCTGCAATCTCATGCATGGCTTCCTTGCTGTGATCCGGGCTCAGTCTTCGAAGAACTGCCTCGGTAACACCACCGGTAACACCGAAGATAACGCCACCGCCGGAACCAAATCCAAACGGCATATCGCATGCTTCCGGATCCAGTGTTGCAAAATCAAGACCAAAGTTATCGATCATGCGGAGAAGCTCTGTGGTTGTGATAACGATATCGGTATCCTGCTCGCCATCGGTAAAGCTGTTCGGGCGGATTGCCTCTGCCTTCTTGGCTGTACATGGCATAATGGAAACCATAACGGTCTTCTTGCCTGCTGCATGCTCCGGATCACGGAAGTATTCCTTGATAACCGCAGACATCATTCCCTGTGGGGAACGGCAGGTAGAAATGTTCGGAACATATTCCTTATACTGATCTGTGATGAACTTCACCCATGCAGGACAGCAGGAGGTCAGAAGCGGAAGGTTCTCACCCTTCTCCACTCTGTTTAGGAACTCCTTGGTCTCTTCCATAATAGTAAGATCGGCGCTGAATGTGGTATCGTATACTTCATCAAAGCCCATTCTGTGGAGTGCGTTGACGATCTTGCCCATAACGCTCCTGCCCTTTGTGAGGCCGTAGTGATCACCAACTGCTACACGGACTGCCGGCGCGATCTGGGCAACCACACGGGTATCCTTGTCCGCAAGTGCATCCCAAACCTCATCCATATGTGTACGAATGGAGATGGCTCCTGTCGGACAGTAAACACGGCACTGACCACAGTTTACACACTGTGTCTCAGCAATCTTTTTATTGAATGCAGGCATAACCATGGCCTCTGTTCCACGGAATGCGAATCCAAGAGCTCCGATTCCCTGAAGTTCCTCGCAGGCACGTACACAGTTGCCGCAGAGGATACATTTGTTCGGATCACGGATGATGGACGGTGAACTGTCATCGATCTCGTGCTGTTCTCTTGTATTTTCAAAACGGATATCCCGCACGCCAAGGCGATGTGCCAGCTCCTGCAGGATACATTCGCCGCTCTTTACACAGGTTGTACAGTCACGGCAATGTGCTGCAAGAAGCAGCTCCACGATCAGTTTACGATATTTCTTAATACGACCGGAGTTGGTATAGATAACCATTCCGTCTCTCGGCTGCTCGGAACAGGAGGCAAATGTTTTGCCTCTGTCATCCTCAACTGTACAGAGACGACAGGCACCAAAGGTGGAAACCTCTGAATGATAGCACAGTGTGGGGATATTGATACCGGCATTCCTGATGACTGTCAGGACATTTTTTTCGTCGGTGAATTCTACTTTTCTTCCGTCAATTGTCATTGTACCCATAAGATATCCTCCCTTCTATGCTTCCACATAAATCGCATCAAAGTTACAGTTATCCTTACAGGATCCGCATTTGATACATACGTCGTTGTTGATTACATGTGGATGCTTGATCTTTCCTGAAATCGCACCAGCCGGACAGTTCTTTGCACACTTGCCGCAGCCGATACAGAACTCAGGATTGATATGGAATTGACGGAGCGCCGTGCAGACCTTCGCACGACATTTTTTATCTACGATATGCTCTACATATTCGTCACGGAAACGCTTCAGAGTACTGATGACCGGAAGCGGTGCACTCTTACCGAGTCCGCACAGGGCCATGCTCTGAACCATGTTTGCAAGCTCTTCCAGCTCATCCAGATCGGAAAGCTCACCCTTACCTGCGACGATTCTCTCCAGGATCTCAAGCATACGTTTGGTACCCTCACGGCAGGGAACACATTTACCACAGCTCTCACGCTGTGTAAAGCTCATGAAGAAACGCGCAACCTCTACCATACAGGTATTCTCATCCATAACAACCAATCCGCCGGAGCCCATGATGGCATCCAGCTTCTTAACAGAATCAAAATCAAGCGGATGATCGATCTGACCGTCGATCAGACATCCACCGGAAGGACCGCCGATCTGTACACCCTTAAATGCAGCACCGCTCTTAAGACCGCCGCCGATGTCATAAATGATATGACGGAGGCTTGTTCCCATCGGCACCTCGATAAGGCCGGTGTTCTCAATGGAACCGGTAAGTGAGAAGGTCTTTGTTCCGGGGCTTCCCTCTGTACCGATGGTGTGGAACCAGTCAGCACCCTGAAGGATGATCTTCGGTACGTTGGCATAAGTCTCTACGTTATTGAGAACGGTAGGCTTACCCCACAGACCCTGCTCGACAGTTCTCGGAGGTTTTACTCGAGGCATACCTCTGTTGCCTTCGATAGAAGCAGTCAGGGCAGAACCTTCACCACATACGAACGCTCCGGCACCGCGATTGATATGTAAGTGGAAATTAATACCGGAACCAAGGATATTATCACCAAGAAGGCCATAGGACTCTGCCTGCTCAATAGCCATTCGAAGTCTCTGTACAGAAAGAGGATACTCGGCACGCACATAAATATAACCATCTTCTGCACCTACTGCATAGGCAGCGATCACCATACCCTCGATCATCTTGTAAGGATCACCTTCCATTACGGAACCATCCATAAATGCTCCCGGGTCACCCTCATCACCGTTACATACTACATAACGGACTTTTTCCGGCTGGCGTGCAACCTGTGACCATTTCTTGCCTGCAGGGAAGCCTGCACCGCCACGGCCGCGGAGACCAGACTTCGAGATCTCGTCGATAACATCCTGTGGGGTCATCTCAAAGAAAGCCTTCGCCATAGCGGAAAATCCGCCTACGGAAATATATTCATCAATGGACTCTGCATCGATCTTGCCACAGTTCTCAAGAACGATCCTTGTCTGCTGGTTCAGGAACGGAATGTCACTGGGATGTGGACAGGCCTCATCATTATGACGATAAAACAGACGCTCAACAGGCAGTCCGCAGATCACGGTCTTCTCTACGATCTCGCGACAGTCGTCTACCTGAACATGTACATACTGATAATCATAGGGCTCAATTCTCATAAGAGGACCAAGTTCACATAAGCCCTGGCATCCGGTCTTAACGATTCCTACATGAGGAACATCCTTCTGCATCTCAACCGCAACACCCTCGATTCCCTCACAGAGTCTTGACATTTCTTCATAAATCTTCTGAGCACCGGAAGCAATACATCCGGTACCGGAACAGACGAGAACACGGCAGGTATAGCCATCAAGATTCTTCTTAACCTCAGCCTGTTTGTTTTTCAGATCTTCCATACTGGTTATACTCATACGCTCTCACCTCTCAATTCATTTAAAAGCTCAACAGCCTTCTCAGGAGTCATCTTCGGGTGAACTTCATCATTTACAGTCAGTGTCGGTGCAAGTCCGCAGGCACCAAGACAGGAAACTGTCTCAACGGTAAACATCATATCATCTGTAGTATGCTTCTTATGACTCAGTCCAAGTTCCTTCAGCATTGCTTCCTTTACAGGCATGGACTTACGTACATGACAGGCAGTACCGTCACATACCTTGATGATGTACTTGCCCTTCGGCTCAAAGGAAAAGTTTTCATAGAAAGTAGCTACACTGTACGCCTTCGCTTCTTTTACACCAATCTGTTCCGCAACATAAGTAAGAAGCTCTCCCGGAAGATAACGGTACTCAGCCTGAATATCCTGCATGATCGGAATCAGTGATGCAGCTTTCCGGCCGTAGTGCTCGATGATCTCATCCGTTTTCTTGTAATACGTCTGGTCTAACATTCGGTTCCCTCCTTGTTTCTCATAGATTTTCCACTCGATCAACCTGTTCCACTACAGGTTAATGCTTTAACACTCTGTCAGTGCCGCGCATTTATGCAAATCATTATTTTGCACTATTTCATGCCTTTAATTATAACTTATATGGTCATTTTTCACAAGCAGTTTTTTTGCTTTTTTCAGAATATATCGAAATGTTTACAACGGCTTACTGATTTTATATCTATTTTCCATAAAATATGTTCAATTTTTAACAGCTTTGATAATAAAGATACAAATCTGCTCTTTGTTTCTGCCCCAAAACATTAAAGCCGGTTATTGATTTTATTTCTCAATTACTTTAAGATAGATAAAAAGTGCGTGGAAAACATTTAATTAATTTATTTTGTAAAGGAGAACATCTATGCGAAATCTTGACACACCAGTAAAACAGATCCGGCGAAAGATTTTTACCGAAATTGCTAAGATCGGATTTGAATCCACGGACGAATCAATGATCCATGATATCGAATCCATTCCCTACAATATTGTAGAGGAACGCGCGAAATACCGCGAAAGCATCTATCGTGAAAGAGCTGTTGCAAGCGAACGTGTCCGTCTGGCCATGGGACTTTCCCTCCGCCCGGAAAATCGTTCCGTCCACCTTACCGATGGCGTGAAGGCCAGCAACATTGACGAGAAATATTATGAACCACCTCTTATGCAGGTGATCCCTTCCGCATGTTCCGCATGCGAATCCAACAAATACGAAGTCAGCAACATGTGCCGCGGCTGTGTCGCACATCCCTGTTTACTCACCTGCCCCAAAGGCGCCATTTCCATGGTAAACGGAAAATCCTTCATCGACCAGGACAAATGTATCCATTGCGGAAGATGCAAAGCTGTCTGTCCTTACGATGCCATCGCCCATAAAGAACGCCCTTGCGAACGTGCCTGCGGTGTAAAAGCCATCGAGAGCGATGAACAGGGACGCGCCTCTATCAACCAGGATAAATGCGTGTCCTGCGGCATGTGCATGGTCAGCTGTCCATTCGGAGCTATCTCCGACAAATCCCAGATCTTCCAGCTGTCCCACGCCCTTCGAGAAGGAACTGAGATCATTGCAGAAATCGCCCCCGCCTACATCAATCAGTTCGGCGAAGACGTCACCCCGGGCCAATTCCGCTCCGCTCTCAAACAACTGGGCTTCTCAAACATTTATGAGGTAGCACTGGGCGCAGACATCGGCTGCATCTCTGAAGCACACCACTACGCCAAAGAAGTAGCAACCGGCCACCTCCCGTTCCTCCTCACCTCCTGCTGCCCATCCTGGTCCGTCATGGCAAAGAAATACTTCCCGGCTATGATCGACAACATCTCCCAGGAGCTGACCCCGATGGTGGCAACTGCCCGGATCGTAAAAAAAGAGCACCCCCATGCGAAAGTAGTCTTCATCGGACCATGCGCCTCCAAAAAACTGGAAGCCATGCGACATTCCGTAAGAAGTGATGTAGACTTCGTGATCACCTTCGAGGAACTCTGGGGCCTGTTCGACGCCAAAAGCATCACCCCATCCACCTGCGAAGAGCTCCCGGAAGAAACCCAGGCTGCAACCGCCGCAGGACGAGGCTACGCCATCGCCGGCGGCGTAGCTGGAGCCATCGAAAACTGTCTGAAGGAATACTATCCCGATATACCAGTCCACATCGAACACGCAGAAAGCCTTGCCGAATGTAAAAAAGTCCTCACTCTGGCAAAAGCCGGAAAACTCAAAAACTGCATGATCGAAGGAATGGCCTGCCCCGGAGGCTGCATCGGAGGCGCCGGAACCAACGCCGGCTTCGCAAAAACCTCCAAGGCCCTCAAAAAATACGTAGACAGCTCAGAACCAAAACTCCCCTCACAGGAACTGGAAAACCTGGAGTTGAACTAACTACCTCAAAATATTCCACTATATAATTCCCAAAATATTTCAATTTGAATAAAAAACGGAGATGCAACCTAGATCTTTAATCTTCAAGGTTACATCTCCATTATTTTATCAACCAGGACAGGGCAAAGCCCGCCTCCATCCCTCATCCACATCCTATCGTTTAGCCAGACAACTTACCCCAACCAACGCACAGGCCCGGAAGGGAGTGCGGTACTGTCTGCGGACGACTCTGCAGGAGGTGTGCTGGATCTTAGGCGGCGGGACTTCTGCGTTATTTTTCAAAAGCCAGCTGTCTGAGCGGCAAAAAGCCGCGAGTTCTGGCTTTTGGAAAATGGTTTTAGCAGAATCCCGGCGCCTTAGATCCAGCCGCCGACGAAGCCCGGCCGCGGACAGAACCGCACTCCCTTCCGGGCCGTCCCGTTCGCCACCACCACTACTTCTCCACCGTCTCCGTACTCTCCGGCCAGGTATACTCCTCCCCCTTCAACTCCGCCAGAAGACTCCTAAGCTTATATCCATAACTTCTCCCGGCGGCCCATCCGCCACCATAAGGATTCTCCTGGATCCCAAGCCACTCCACATAAGGCGCACTCTCACGGGAAACATACTGGAACCGATTATCCACACAAGCCTGGTTCAGCTCCTCCGAAGAAGCATAAGCCTTCAGATGCTGCACCTGCGCCCGGATCCCCGTCCTTACATCAGGAAAAGAATTACCGGCAACACCACCACCGGTAGTTCCCAGCCCCGAAAAATTAAACTGCACCGCACTGGCATCCCCACCAAACTGAAGCCATCCGGTCTCAAGCATGGCCTGCTCAAAAACAACCTCTCCACGGACGCCCTCCGCATCCGCTTCCTCTATCACAATCGTGCAAAACGTATCAATATCCGGTGCACCACCCTCCGTCAGGATGCCGGAAGGATACTCCACATTCTGCGCCTCATACTGCACTACCATATCCTCCGCATCCACTGTGGTACACCCCATGATCGTATAATATCCATAAGTATTATCTGTGGAATCATCCACAAAACCCTCTGTATCACTCTCTCCAGATGACTGAGGCTTCGAAATCTGACCCTCCATAGAATGATCCGCTTCCTCTGCCAAAACACCTGCAGGCGTTCCGAACACCAGAACGCCTGCAAGTACCATCATCCGTAAACAAAAACTATTTCGGAATCTGTACATATATAAATGATCAACCCTTTATTACTGTTATTACTGCGCTTTTCTCATTGCAGCTTCAACCACATGACCTACAAGAACAGAAGTTGTAACACTTCCTACTCCGCCAGGAACCGGTGTGATCGCATCAACGATTGGCTCAACTGCCGCATAATCAACATCACCACAAAGCTTGCCCTCTGCATTGACATTGATACCAACATCGATAATAGTCTGTCCCTCTCTGACATAATCAGCGCCGACAACACCAGCACGACCAGCTGCAACGATGACGATATCCGCCTCTTTTGCAACAGACGGCATATCAACGGTTCTTGTATGGCAGATCGTTACTGTCGCATTTTTCTTAACAAGCATCATGGCAGCCGGTTTACCAACTACAAGACTTCTTCCGATAACAACCGCTTTTTTGCCTGTGCAGTCGATTCCATAGTGATCAAGGATCTCCATGCATGCCTGCGGTGTACATGGCGGGAATCCGATCTTCTTGCCTGTAAATACACCAGACATGGAAAGATCTGTCATACAGTCAACATCCTTCTCTGCTGCAAGTGCATTCTCGATCACTGCCTGATCCAGATGTTTTGGCAGCGGACGGAACAGAAGAACTCCATGGATCTTGTCATCTTTGTTTACTTTATCGATGGTTGCAAGAAGCTCATCCTGGGAAACATCCTCCGGAAGAAGAATTTTCTCACATGCAACACCAAGAGTCTCACAGCGCTTTGTAGCACCTCTCTCATAGGAAATATCGCTTGGATTCTCACCAACACGGATAATACAAAGTGTAGGATCTACACCTTTTGCCTGAAGCTCTGCAACGTTCGCTTTGATCTTTTCATTGAGAGCCGCTGTTACTTCTTTACCTAATAACTGCTTTGCCATTTGTCTGGTTCCTCCTATTTCAGTCTTCCGAGAACACTGTCAAATGTCTCGTCTGCGATCTTTGTATATTTCTCAAGCATAGCGTCTGCTTTTTTGTTTAATTCCTCTGCATACGCACGGTCAGCCATAGATTTTGTGTTAATGTACACATTCAGGCTTGCTCCCTTAAGAGCTGCTTTGCAGAATGCAGCACCTACACCAGCATCACTGATTGCAAGCTTAGAACCTTTTGCTCCGAACTCAACGATAAGTTCAATAGCCTCGCAGCATTTCTCCATGATCTCCATAGGAACAGAGCATGCTTCCTTGAGGGCAGCTTCCATTACTCGAGCCTTCTCAGCCTTCTCTTCTTCTGTCTCTCTCGGCATTCCGTAAGCCTTGGAAAGAGGCTCAAAAACTTCCGCATCTCTCTCGATCAGATGAAGGAAATCTTTCTGAAGCTGATCACATTTCTTTTTCAGCTCCCACATTTCATCTTCTACATCTGCATATTTTTTCTTACCGACAGTAAGGCTTCCAACCATGTTTCCAAGAGCTGTACCAACAGCAGCTACAAGGGCAGATGCACCGCCGCCGCCTGGAACCGGTGCCTTGGAGCTTAATACCTCGACAAATTCAGTACATGTACTGGTAGAAAATCCCATAGGACTCTCCTCCTTATATTCTTATTTTAGCACTCTTTAGAGCCCATTGGGGGCTTTATAAAAAGCCCCCTCCGGTTGTTTTTGATCTTATGTTCCGATTAGAAGAGACCTGTGATCTTACCTGTCTCATCTACATCGATCTTGGTTGCTGCCGGAACTTTCGGGAGACCTGGCATAGTCATGATCTCACCTGTCAGAGCAACGATGAATCCTGCACCTGCGGAAATCTTCAGGTTACGTACTGTTACCTCAAAGTCTGTCGGTGCACCAAGTTTTGTCTGATCATCAGTCAGACTGTACTGTGTCTTAGCAACACAGATCGGGCAGTTGCCAAATCCAAGTGCTTCCAGCTGTTTTGCCTGTTTCTGAGCATTTGCTGTAAGAACAACTTTCTTACCACCGTAAACTTTCTGTACGATGTTATTCAGTTTATCCTCGATGGATCCCTCAAGCTCATAAGCATATGTGAAGTCATTCGGCTCCTCAACAAGACGGATTACTTCCTCAGCAAGCTTCATGCCGCCTTCGCCGCCTTTTGCCCATACCTCGGAAAGTGCAACGTTAACGCCAAGCTCTTTACATTTTGCCTCAACCAGGTCAAGCTCTGCCTTGGTATCGGTCGGGAATGCATTGATAGCAACTACACATGGAAGTTTGTATACATTCTTGATATTGCTTACATGTTTCAGAAGGTTTGGAAGACCTTTCTCAAGAGCCTCAAGGTTCTCGTTGTTCAGATCTGCCTTCGGAACACCACCGTTGTATTTCAGTGCACGAACAGTAGCTACGATAACAACTGCGCTTGGATGAAGGCCTGCCATACGACACTTGATGTCAAGGAATTTCTCTGCACCAAGGTCAGCACCGAATCCAGCCTCTGTGATAGCATAATCTGCAAGTTTCATAGCCATCTTTGTAGCTGTTACGGAGTTACATCCATGAGCGATGTTTGCGAATGGTCCGCCGTGTACGATTGCAGGAACATGCTCCAGTGTCTGTACAAGGTTTGGTTTCAGGGCATCTTTCAGAAGTGCTGTCATAGCACCCTCTGCATGAAGATCACCAGCTGTTACCGGTTTCTGCTCGGAAACTTTACCATAGGTATATCCGATGATGATTCTGGAAAGTCTCTCTTTCAGGTCTTTGATGTCACTTGCGAGGCAAAGAACTGCCATGATCTCAGATGCAACTGTAATGTCGTATCCGTCTTCACGAGGCATACCGTTTGTTCTTCCGCCAAGACCATCTACTACATTACGAAGCTGACGGTCGTTCATGTCCACGCAACGTCTCCATGTGATCTTTCTCGGGTCAATGTTCAGGTCATTACCCTGGAAGATATGGTTGTCGATCATTGCTGCAAGAAGGTTGTTTGCCGCACCGATCGCATGGAAGTCACCGGTAAAGTGAAGGTTGATATCCTCCATCGGAACTACCTGTGCATAACCGCCGCCTGCTGCACCACCTTTTACACCGAATACCGGTCCGAGGGATGGCTCACGAAGAGCTACCATTACTTTTTTGCCCATTTTCTGCATTGCATCTGCAAGACCAACGGTTGTTGTTGTTTTTCCCTCTCCTGCAGGTGTCGGGTTGATAGCTGTTACGAGGATCAGCTTACCATCTTTCTTGTCACTCTCTTTTAACAGATTGTAATCAATTTTTGCTTTGTACTTACCGTACTGCTCCAGATATTTGTCGTCAATACCTGCCTTCTCTGCAATCTGTGTAATTGGAAGCATTTCGCACTCCTGTGCAATTTCGATGTCACTTTTAAATCCCATAATGTTACCTCCCTTTAGGTATTTTTACAGTTTTTAATCCCTTAAAACTGCATCTCTATAAAAACAGGTCCCATCCTGTTCTTAACTATTTTTCATTTTTAAAGACATTTCAGAAATGCCTTTAAAGACCCAATGATAACGTCTCCCATAACGGCCATATCCTCAGCCGCAAAGGAAACCGGAAAATTATCAGAAAACAAGATCTGTGAGGACGGCGGAAATTCATCATCCCCCTCCCAGAGGATCATCTGAACTACATATCCCGGAAAGATCTCCACCTGGTATGCAATATCTCCATGATCCACGGGAACCGCATGGATGTGTTCCATGATCTCCTTGAAATCCTTAAGTCTGTTTCCGTATGTGAAAGCCAGGCGTTTGATGCACCTGCCATCAAACTGACGGAGATAAACCTCTCCCCAGGGCATTTCCCTGTATGTTTTAAACCTTCCGCTTCCCTGAGATACATTCCCGTTCAGCAGAAAACGGATAGCAAGGATCTTTGCATAATGCATTTCCTCAAGAGGATAAAATCCCGCATCATCTTCCTCATGAGTTACCTGAAAATCCGGCCAGGAAATATAATAAACGCTTCCCAGGAATTTCAGAGTCAATTCTTTCTTCTCTTCGTCATAAGGAAGTGAAAGACGTCCGGCAATTTCTGCCGGGTCTGCTTTAGCGAACTCCTCTGTATAATGCTCCCAGGGCATTCTTTCTTTGCTGTCTTTTTCATAATTCAAGTCATTTATACTAAAAGCCATGTTTTACCTCTGCTGTTTTAGTCTGCTTTATCTCTTCTGCTGTTCTTCCATAACAGACGGAAACAGATTTGTGTCCGTATGCGGAATAAAGCATGCACCTACAAACTCATCCATATAGGTAGGAACTGTAGAAAGCTCCAGGTAAGTCATATTTGAAGCCAGTTCATAGGTTTTCTTCTCTGCTGATGTGGAATGAAGCATCAGATAAGCACCCGTCAGAGAAGAGTTCCCAATGTAATGGAACTTCTCAAGAGGGATATCCGGGAACATTCCGATATGCACTGCATTGGCCATATTGATTCCGCTTCCGATTCCACCGGCAACATATACATCATCGATCATGGAAACATCGAAATCAAGAGAATTCAGCATAGTACGGATTGCAGAGAAAATAGCACCTTTGGCACGGATAAAATTATCAATATCTACTTCTGTGATCTCAACATCCTTGGCAGAACCGGCTTCCTCTTCAAACGCGATCACATAGCTTCCCATGCCATAATGATCGTGACGGATTCTTTTGCCCTCACGGACAAATTTTCCCTTCGGATTGATGATTCCTGTCATAAAAAGTTCACTGATCACATCAATGATACCGGAACCGCAAAGTCCTACCGGTTTGGTTCCAGGTTCACCTACAACCTTATATGTCGGCTCCATAGTTTCTTTATCAATGGTACATGCCTCAATAGCACCGTCTGTAGCACGCATACCGCAGCTGATATCTCCACCCTCAAAGGCAGGACCTGCGGAACATGCACAGCTCATCATAAAATCGGAATTACCGAATACAAGCTCTCCGTTAGTACCAAGGTCGATAAACAGGGAGAATTCCGGTCTATTCCAGATCATACTTACCAATGTACCGGCAGTGATATCTCCACCTACATAGCTTCCGATATTCGGAGCCATGATAATATGTGCATCCGGATTGATCTCAATTCCCACATCCGATGCAAACAAGGAATTTGTTTTGAAAAACGTAGGAATATACGGTTCCATACGAAGCGGATCCGCATTGATCCCTGCAAACAGATGATTCATGGTTGTATTAGAAGCAACACACATCCGGTAGATCTGTTTCTCCGGGAAATGAATGCTTCTGCACATCTCATGGATCATCGGGTTAATGGTCTCTTTGATCACCGCGTCCTGAAGTTTCTTCTTTCCGCCAGGTTTCTGAGATTCGATGATACGGTTGATAACATCCGCACCAAAACGGATCTGTCCGTTTCCGGAAGAACTCTTGGCCAGGATCTCTCCTGTTTCCATATTGATCAGGACTGCCGAAACGGTTGTGGTACCGATATCTACAGCAAGACCACCGATCACAACATCTTTCTTACTGTCAAAAATATCATAAACATACATGTCATTTGGTGCTGTACGAACCACGCACTTCACAGAAAATTTACTCTCACGAAGTACATCTGGAAGCTTCTTAAGCACCGCATACGGAATTCTGACACGCTTCAGGTTCATAAACTTCTGAAGTGCACGGGTCAGTCTTTCATTATCCGGCATGGTATCATCCAGTGATGGAATATCCATCTGAAGTTCCACAACATCAAGACTGTTTGTAAGTTCTATGCCAGCCATCTCAACTTCATGCTTGGCATTTTCAAAAATAGCGATTTCTTCTTTTGAGCTCAAATCAGCCACTTTCATTCGGCTCTTATATGCGGATGCAATATCCGGAACAAGAACCTCCACATCTGCACTGATCTTGCTCATACAGGCCAGACGCCAGCCTGCGCCATATTCTTCATCCGAAATATGAAGAGTTTTCTTTGAGTCCAGTTCTCCGCTTTTTAACTGTACCCGACATTTTCCACAGGCTCCGTTTCCGGAACATGGTGCATCGATAGCCACATTGGCACCACGAGCAACCTCCAGCAAATTATCCCCCGCATTAGCAAATGCTTCTACCGTACTGCCATTTTCAAAAGCAAAAGTCACCTTAAACATTCGGCAACCACCTTTCTCGCCTCGTAAAAGTTATTCGTCTTCCACCTGTGGCGTTGGGAGTTAGACTAAACTATATTAGTAAAAAAGAGGCTGAAGGCCGAAGCCCCCAGCCTCTGAAACAGCGCTCCTGTTTTGTTCACACGCCAAATTAGATCTCAAGGTAAGAATCTGCGTAAAGTGTGTTACCCTTGAATACGTCACAGGATTTGATTGTCTCCATAAGACGAAGGTCGTTAGGGTTAACGATTGCAGATGTAAGACCATTCATCATAGCCATAGCTACAAGAGCAGAGTCCATGATCGGACGGATATGTTTTGGCATACCGTTACTGTTGTTGGAAAGACCGCCAGTGGAGTTCAGACCCATCTCGGAGAACATCTTGATTGCCTCAAGAACTTCCATCTGTTTGTCCTGCATTCCTTTTACAACAAGGAAAAGCGGATCAAACCAGAGATCCTCTGCTTCCATACCAAGGCCAAGACCTCTCTCAAGCATGTTCTGGCAGTGCATCATACGCTCGTCATTGTCTGATGCAACCATACCGGAAGAGCAAAGTGCGATACAGATCGCATCGTTAGCTGCTGCAAGGTCGATATTGGAAATTCTGTCTCCAGCATCTGCAGAGTTTACGATCGGTTTACCTTTGCTTCTGTTGTATACGGAAATACCAGCCTCAATAGCTTTCTGGTTTGTAGTATCCAGAGCAAGCGGAACATTGTCAAACTCAGACTGAAGGAGCTGTACTGCCCATTTCATAAGGTCCTCGCCATCGTTCTCAGCAGGTCCGATATTTACGTCAAGATATGTAGCGCCTGCATCAAGCTGCTGTTTTGCTCTTTTGATGATCGGCTCAGGATCTCTCTCAGTAAATGCTTTATTTACTGCCGGTGCTGTTGTTGAAAGTCTCTCCCCAATTGTTACAAATTTTGCCATACTCGTGTTCTCCTTTACATATTAGTAGGATATGGCTGTGTAGCAAACCTGCACAGCCGTTTATAACTGCCGGCGATATTGCCGGACAGCTGATTTCTTAAACCTTAAGTTTATGCATCAAGGTCTTTTAAGAATTTCACAAGCTGTACTGCTTCTCTTGGTCCTACGATGATCTCCCATCCAGGAAGCTTAGCCTCAAGATCGCCCTTAAGAACTGCTACTTTACCAGGAATAACCAGTCTTCTGCATTTAACCTTCGGCTCAACATTCTCTTTGATATACTCGGAGATGCTGTTTCCGGAGAATTTACCTGCTGCCCAGGATGTAAGTACGGAAAGTCCGCCTGCATCATTGATCACCAGGTTAAGCGGAACACCGGAACGCTCCAGCTCGCCAGATACTACGAAATATGTAAGAGCAAAGTCTACTGTTGTTACAACGAGAGAATTCTCGTCTGCTCCGTTCAGAGGATAAATGCCCGGTTCTACCTTCATTGGCTTCTGCGGGTCTGTAAATACGTTCTGACGAAGACCGAACAGCGGAAGTGCCTCTGCATATGTCATCTGCTCCATAACGATGATAGAACCATATTTCATAGTAAACATGGAAGCAAGTGCTGCCTGTAAATGTTTGTCACCCTTCGCAAGTTTAACAAGGTTAACGATAGAAGGATAACCAAATGTTCTGTCCTGATTCTTAAGAGCTGCACGACGAACCTGTACAGTATTTGCAAAGGTCTCTTTGATGTCAGCTCCTGTTGTATCAAGTACGAGATTCTTGTTGCCAAGTTTCTCAATAGCTGCTGTAGTATCATATAACTCATTGATGTCCTTACCGGATACACCGAGAACTACGCCTGCATCTGTAGCAACCTTGCTCATTGCCTCGTAGTTGGAAGCGTTTGCTCCGTTAAGAACCGGTTTGCCGTCCTTACATACTTCAAGGGCAGCTTTTGCGATCTCAGGATCTGTACAGCCAAGGATCAGTGTTCTTCCAAGACCTTTAGCCTTCTCTACAAGTGCTGTAAATTTTGCAGCATCTGCATTCTCATCGCAGTTTACATAAACAAGCTCTACATGCATTCTCTCACCGATACGATCATAGTCAACGTGTGGGATCTCTGCAAGTTTTGCTTCTACTTCTTCATCACTCATGCATGTGCAAAGTGATACGGCATATCTTGTTTTGCTTACAAATGTCTTCTCATGTCTGAAAAGAACAGTCTCTCCACCAAGTGTAAACTCTCCATCGCCTGTTCCGATCTTGATAGTTTTCATTGGCGGTGCAGTTGCCTCAGAAAGAGATGCTAATGCATCCTCGGACATATGAGGACACTGCTCAATTTTCATAGCGCCCTGTGCAACTTTCATAGAGAAAGCCATACATGTAGGGCATCCACATTCCTTACAGTTTTTCTTTGGTGTTAATTTAAAGATCTGAATACCATTCAGTGCCATAGCTCTTTATCCTCCTATTTATTACGCAAGTGCTTTGATCAGCTTGGAAATTGTCTTAACAGATTCCGGATGTCTTAAGATAACTGCATCAGAACCAGCTGCAAGATCAGCTGCTGCTGTCTCAACTTCCATGTCGATTCCACGCTCGTCCTGTGGTCCCCATGCCGGCATGTCTGCTTCAGAAGCCATTGCCTCTTTAACATTCCATGTCTCAGCGGATACAGGTGTAATAATAGGCATCTGCAGCATGTTATCATTCTGGCCTAAAGCGGCACCTTTGATACGGTCCATAGTAGATACTACGTACTCATATCCATAACCAACTGCTGCACTACCGATATTCATAACGATCTTCTTAGCATCTACACCAAGCTGTGTAGTAACAACGTTAAGCTGTTTAGCAAGGTTGATATCAACGGCAGACTCAGCGCCTACGATCTGATTGTAAGCAAGACCTGCTGCTGCACCGATCGCTTTGTAGTTCTCCTCTTTCTCGGAAAGGATCAGTGCATTTCTGCCCTGAAGAGCCTCTGCAACCTTCGGAAGGAGCTCTGCATCCTTCTCAACATTCTTGCAGCCCTCTACAACCAGTGGACAGTCAACTGCATCTGCAACTTCTTTAACAACTGCGATCAGCTCATCGATAGATTTGTTAACACCGTTCGGGTCGCCGCCCTCAAGAATAAGTGCAACAAAGTCAGCACCCTCCATAGCTGCAGCTTTCTTAGCAATGTCAGCCATTGTAGTAGCGCCTTCATAGTAAGCTTTGATACCTTCAGATACGCCCTCAAGACCCATATCAGAGATCTCTACACCGATCTTCGGGCAGTTCTCTGACTCTGCGTCAAAGGAATAAAATGGGAATGTACAATCCCCACCAATTGTCACAGTCTTATCTCCGCTTCCGATTGTGACAGCATTAATCTTTGCATTGAACTTTTGTGGTTTCTGATTAAACGGCATTTTTCGTTAGCCTCCTTAAAAATAATAATTAAAAAACTACAGAGCTTCTTATATTATACTACATAGCACCAGTTATTGGCAAGATGCAGCACTATATTTCTGTTAAAAAATCAACAAACTTTTTAACAGTTTGCAGGAGAAAGGATGTCCGCACATCCTTTCTCCCTGATAAATTACATCATCGGATCAAGTCCGAGAGCCGGATGTCCTTTTTCTGTAAGGAATGCAACCAGTGTCTCCGGATCTTCTGCGATCGTCTCATCACCGATCATGTCTGTAAAGTTATCGATTCCGTAAAGCTCTTTTGCAGTCTTATTAAGTCTGTCAGCTACGAATTCTTTCAGTTCTTTCGGCATCCATACGATACGCTCGATACCGCCCTCAGCCTTCATGAACTTCTTGGAGGAAATGAAATGTTTACCATGTCCCATGAATCCAGGTGTCTGAACTCCACCACCTGTCATGGATGCCATCTCAGGGAATGTCATTCCAAGTGGTGTCATGCCTGCATACTCACGGTTAGCAATAACAACACCGTTGGAGAATGGCTCGATACCACAGATACACTCGAAGCATCCGCAGGAAGTCATCGGATCCTGCATGATGGAGTACAGTGTAACGTGCTCCAGAGCACCCTGGGAGAATTTCTGAACTGCCTCATCAACGTCCTCATAAGAACCAAGATTCTCATCGATCGGACGCTCTTTTGTGATGATCTGGCAAGGACCAGCTGGGTCAAGCTGATGTGTAGCTTTTGCATCCAGCCATGAAACCGCACCGCAAAGACCAAGTCTCTCAGGTGTTACTACACATACGTGGCTTGGTGCGAATGCCTGGCAAAGGATACAGCTGTAATATACGTCAACAGACTCATCTGTCAGAGTATCAAGACGCTCATCACGTTTGTCAAAGATCGGAATTGCAACCTCATGACGGATTCTTGTACATTCAGCAGGATCTGTATAGATAACAACCTCACATTTATCAACAACTGCATCGAACTCATTCTTAACAGATGCATAAAGAACTTCACCGATATGTTTGATTCTGAATCCTGCATTAAATGCGTCAATGCTGATACGGATACGCTGCATATCACGCTGTCCTGTATGGTATACACCCTCGATACAGTTGATGTAGTTGTGGAATTTACGCTCGATAACCGGCTCAAAGTCAGACTGCATATTCTTACCTGCAACTTTAACAACATATGCAATGCTGTTCTTGCTGCCGAATTCCATCTCATCTACTTCAGGTCCGATTACTGTGATCTTGTGATCCTCGATCTCAGAAGCATCGCAGGTCTGTACAAGCTCTGCACAGTCTACACGGGAGCCATCGAACTCAACCTGCATATCTTTACGACGGATGATCTCACCCTCGAATGCAGATGCAAAAGCAACCGGAATATCGATATTTGTGATCTTGATCTTAATATCACGCGCCTCAAGAGAAGTAGCGTTAAATTTGCTTACGTCCTCCTGAACGATAAGGCTCTTCGGTACACGGAAGATATTCTCTGTCTCATTTGTAACAACCGGGAATCCAAGTGCGATAGCGCCTGCACCGCATGCTACGATCACATCATCCAGAGGTTTGAATGCGTTAACAAATGCCGGTACACGATCCATTGTGTATTTCATAAGTGTTCCTGCATCTCCAGGTGTTACGTTACCGAAGATCAGCGCTGCACGGATTGCAACGGAAACTACATGAACAACAGATGTAACATCTTTTCCAAGAGGAATAACACGAACGTTGGCACCTGTCTTCATTCCGGCTTCTGCAACCTGATCAATGATTCCGCCAACAAGTGTTACCAGGATACCCTGTGCCTGATAGCTCTTTACAAGAGCAACACCCTCTTCTGTAGTAGGAGCCGCACCAAGGATAACAGCAACGCCTGGGATATCGCCTGTTACAAGCGGTACACCGAGCTCACGGATAACAGCATCACCAAGATGTCCATAGCATGGCTCTTCGTAAGGAGTTGCTCCGTCGATATATTTCAGAACCTCGATGAACTCTGCGCAGAGTGCTGTAGCAACACCGGACATGAATGCATCGTTCAGTCTTTTCTCTCTTGTCATAAGTGTTTTTACAACGCCAAGAGCTTCTTTTAATTCTTTTAATGTTGTAACTTTTGTTCCTGTTACAGCATAGTAGCAAGGAAGGCTGTAAGCGGTATTCGGGAAGCTGACAGCTTTGTCTTCGCCATACTGAGCGATCGCGCCGTCAATAGCACCCTCTGTTAAACCATATACAGCATCGTTTCCGCCGAATACTCTATCAAATAAAGTCACTGTAATACCTCCTATTTTTACAGAATTGAATTCTGATCAATTTTGTCTTTGATTTTTCTGATTTCAGCTGTTACAGTTTCACTGAAATCGTAGGGAGATTTTCCCTGACGATCAGCATCTATAACTTCTGTATTGTAGTGGATCATTCCAAGCAGATCTTCTGCCGGGATCTTACTCCGGATAAATTCCTCATCCTCCGGATTTCTTACCTTATTGGCCACGACCTTAACCTGAGAAACTCCCAGATCCTTTGCAAGACGTTTAACATTCTTATATGTCTGTACACTTCTTGCCCCTGGTTCGATCACTACAATAAATTCATCCATGCTCTCCGTGGTGCCCCGGCCCAGATGTTCCAGGCCGGCCTCCATATCCATGATCACCACATCATCTCTGTGGATCACAAGGTTATTGATCACTCTTTTAAGCATCACATGTTCAGGACAGACGCATCCGCCTCCACCTGTTTCCACAGTTCCAAGGACAAGCAGCTTTACGCCATTACAGGTTTTTCCATAAGTATCCGGAATATCGTCTACCTTTGGGTTCAGTTTATAAAACTGATTCTGGCTGTTGGCTCCGGTGCGTTCTTCTATGAGCTTACGCATTTTTGAGATCGGAACAATAGAATCCAAGGTTTCCTCGTCAAATCCAAGGGCAAGACCCAGGTTCGCATCCGGATCCACATCCGCCGCAAGGACTTTTTTTCCCTCATCTGCGTATAGTCTTGCAAGTGTTGCTGCGAAAGTTGTCTTTCCTACTCCGCCTTTACCGGTTACTGCTATTTTCATTTTACGTCTTCCACCTTTTATAACATTTTAAAGATCGCAACGGATTAGATTCCTAATGCTGTTCTCTTCTCTTCAATTCTCTCGATCATAAGATCAACTAATTTCTCGATGTCTGTCTCTACTGTGTAAGCAGCACCTGTCCATTTTCTTGTTCCCTCTGTAAGAAGTTCGCACATTTCTGAAGAACCGGAAACATATGGATCAACGCCAAGGAATGTATCAATACCAGTACCAACTACGTAGTTACCGATGGATACAGCTTTTTCAGACATCCACTCAGGAGCACATCCTACTACAGGAAGCTGATTGATCTGAAGTCCTGCATCTTTTGCAAGTTCAGCAGCCAGGATCATCATACGGGAGATATCTACGCAGGATCCCATATGAAGTACTGCTGGGATATCAGCCAGCTCACAGACACGTTTCAGACCTGCACCGCAGAGATCTCTTGCGGATTTGTCCATCAGACCAGCTTTAGCAGCTGCCTGTGCGGAACATCCGGAAGCGATGATAATGATATCATTTGCGATACACTTCTTCATCAGTTCGATATGTGCATAGTCAGGACGGATCTTAGGATTGTTACATCCAACCATAGCAACAGCACCACGGATAACACCGGAAGTGATGCACTCAAGTAATGGTTTGGTTGTTCCTGTTACGTCAACCTGAGAGTTTGTAACACCATCAAGAACTTTGACGATCGCTTCTACTGAGTAACCAACAGTAGCTTTCTGTTTCAGCTGCGGGATATGTACAAGCTCAGGTTTTCTGTTCTTGAAGTTATCGATAGCCATCTTAACGATTGCTTTTGCATTTTCTCCTGCTGTCTCAGCGTTGAATCTGATAAATTCAGAATCCGGCATCTGAGCGATCGGAGAAGTTGTAACAAATTTAGTATGGAAACATTTGCTCAGAGGTCCTAATGCAGGGAAGATACACTGAACATCAACTACGATCGCCTCGCAGGCACCTGTCAGTACTACGTTCTCCTGCTGCAGGAAGTTACCAGCCATCGGAACACCACGACGCATAGCTACCTCGTTAGAAGTACAGCACACACCGGAAACGGTGATTCCTTTTGCTCCTACAGATTTTGCATAATCGATCATTTCTTTGCTGTCTGCATACTCACAGATCATCTCAGAAAGACTCGGATCATGTCCGTGTACAACAATGTTTACGTTCTCTTCAACCATTACTCCAAGGTTAGCCTCTGTATCAAGTGGCTTCGGAGTTCCGAATAATACATCAGAGAACTCTGTTCCCATCATGGAACCGCCCCATCCATCAGCCATACCGCAGCGAATAGACTGTTTTACAAGTGCTTCCGGAAGAGATGAACATCCCATATGAGACATATGCAGGGAGCTTGCAACCTCACGGTCGATAGCACGTGGTGCGATTTCGTTCTCGATCAGTTTTTCTTTCTGTCCTGCAGGCATTCTGTCAAGGAATCTCTGATATCCGAACGGTTTACCATATTCCATAAGACCGATCTCAGCCATCTCATGAGCCAGATCATAGATATCCTTGCCTTCTGTTTCCACGCCCCACTCTTTAGCGATGCGAAGCAGTTTCTCAGGATCTTTTACCTGATAATTTCCGCCCTCTTTTGCACAGTACAGTGTATGGCAGATCTCACGACCATGATCGGAGTGAGTAGCTGCACCACCGGCTGTAAATTTAAGGAAGTTTCTTCCTACGATACCATGAGCATCACATCCGCAGATTCCTCTTGGAGCCTTCGGTGTAATACGACACGGTCCCATTGCACAGATACGGCAGCAGATACCCTGCTCACCGAATTTACAGTGCGGAGTCTGGTTCTTTGCACGGATCTGCCATGCATCTGCTCCTACCTTTGCACCTGTCTCGAGAAGACGGGCTGTAGCGGCTTCAAATTCCTCCACTGTAGTTAATTTGAATTCACTCATTATAGACCTCCTTTAATAGCACATCTATTTTTATTTTTCTTTTTATAATAAGCCCAGGGCAGGAACCCATCCCCACCCATGGGTTATTTTCTTTTTTAAAAAAAGGTTTATATTTCGTTATAAACCTAATTTATCAAAAATTTCAAAAGCTGCTTTTCTCATCGGATTATCCTCAGGAAGAGTAACGGTTGGTTTACCATCGCAGTCATATTCATAAACTGCCTCATCCTGTGGTACCACACCGATCAGATCGAGTCCCTGATTCCGGATTTCCTCAAGGATTCCTGAATTCAGTTCTGCTTTTGGCGCGCGATTGATAATAAGCCCTACTCTGGAAGGCTTCATATCGCATTCCTTAATAAGTTCTGCGATCCTGCCAACTGCCTGAACGCCTCTTCTGGAGCAGTCACTTACAAGAATTGCTGTCTCCATGCTCGGAAGGATTCCTCTGCTGATATGTTCCATTCCAGCTTCGTTATCCACAACAATATACGGATAATTTTTCTGGTATTTGGCAAGCTGTGCCTGAAGCAGACCATTTACAAAGCAATAGCAGCCTTTTCCCTGGGTTCTTCCCATTACAAGAAGATCATAATCATCTTCCTCTGCAAGAGCATCCTCAAAACGTACCTCCGCATAATCTGCCTTGGACATTCCTTTGGGGATCGGGCTTTTCTCTGTCATCTCAGCATGTGCGATCTCCTCGCGGACATCGCCAAGAGTCGTATCTACTTCTACGCCAAGAACCTCATTCAGATTTGAATTGGCATCTGCATCTACAGCCAGTACAGGTCCTTTTTTCTTTTCGCAGAGATACTGGATCAGCATTCCGCATAATGTAGTTTTTCCAACGCCGCCTTTTCCGGCGACTGCAATAACATGTGCCATAAAACGGGCACCTCCTGATTTTATATCTGTTATGCCGGCGCATAAGGGAGGTGCCTGATACTGTTCTGGCACCTCCGCATCGTGCCGGAATTCTTATTTATTTCGTTGATGATTAGATAAGTGTACGAAGTCCGGATCTGTCAATGATCTCGGATACATCTTTCCATTTGTTTAATGCATAAAGATGGATACCGTCAACACCAAGAGCGCGATACTCATCGATCTGTCTGATGGTGTATTCGATTCCTTCTTCTTTGAATCGTTTAACCTTGTCCTCATAGAACATGTCAAATGGTTTACCATCAGCATCTTTAGCGTTAAACGGATTCGGGAACAGCCAGTTTCTGGAGATCAGCCTGCAAAGCTCACTGTCCATTACACAGCCATTACGTGAAAGAGCCATATTAATGGTAGCTGCCTGATCCAGGATTGGCATTACACCAACATCTACAGGCATTGTCACTCCAGCCTCGCGGATAGCGTCCAACCAGTATTTAAACTGTTCCATATCCCAGCAGAGCTGGGTCATGATATAATCAGCACCATTGTCCTGTTTCTGTCTCAAAACAGCAATATCAGCATCCAAGCTTCTGCATGCGATATGGCCTTCCGGTGAACCGGCTACTGCGATCTCGAACTTATCGCCAAATTCATCACGGACAAATTTAACAAGGTCTGTCGCATAATTGAAGTCTCCACAGGTTGTTGTCTCACCAAGTGGAATATCTCCGCGAAGTGCCAGCATATGGTCAACGCCATCTGCCAGATACTGTTCCAACTGCTGTCTAATTCCTTCTTTTGTGTTCTTGATCACTGTGAAGTGTGTTACAGGAACAGTTCCTGCATTCCTGATCATCTGGCATACTTCCCTGTTGGCACCGACATTTCCGCCGCCGGCACCGTATGTACAGGAAATATACTCCGGTCTATACTTCATGAGATGTTCAATGGTTCCCGGCAGGTTTGCCATACCTTTTTCTGTCTTTGGCGGAAAAAGTTCAAAGGAAAGCAACATTTTTTCTCTCATTGCTTCAGATAATTTCATTGATCGTCCTCCACGTATTTGTATCAGTTGCACTGCAGTTTCACGATGCTGTTTGCAAGATCCACCATAAGGATACTGCCTTCTACCACGCGCTCATCTCCCATGATATCTCGAAGGATCAATTTATTTCCGTCCACATCGATCCGGCTTACATTCTTAAAGATCACAGAATTATCTTCTTCCTTATATACTGTTGCAAGACACATAATCATTCCTCCAAATAAGTGGCATCATTTAACCACTATGCTGTCAAAACTATTCTGTCGGTTTTTATTTCAACTCTTCCTTAACAAGTGTAAGAGCAAGTCCAAGTCTCATATTGCCTTTCTGAAAATCTGCAACTGCCTCTTTGATCGTCTTCGCAGCTGCATCCATGTTAAGCTTCTTAAGATTGTCAGCCATCTGATCAAGTTCTGCGGCATGATGCTCGTTATGCTGCAGCATGTAGGTAAGAAGTGCTACAGTCTCATTCTTGCAGTCACCGCTCTCGCAGGAACCGCAGTGTCCATCACCGTGTGTATGACAATGGTTATCTCCTTCCGCATGGCTGTGTGTATGGCTGTGAGTCACACCGTCCTCATGGGTGTGCTCATGTGTATGTTCATGGCTGTCTGCATGTCCATGCTGAACAAGATTGCCATTCTCATCTTTGATTAAATGCATAAATACCCCTTTCCTGTATCCGCCGGGCGGACACTCTCATGACAAGAATTTATCAATTAAATTTATTATACATCTTTTCACTGTTATTATCAAGAAAATAATTATAAAATATAGCCAAAATTATATGCTGTTTTTCCTATTTTTCCAAAAACTTTGACAGTAAATTAACTCGATTGTTTCATTTTTAACGAAGTTAGTCTCTTCAAACCACAACTTATTACCCAGTCTGCTCGTCTGTCCAACTCTAAGCTTTATCACTTTTGTAATATAATTGATGTGATTCTTTCATATTTTTGTGCTATAATAGCAAAAGCATGGAAAGCAGAACATACAAGGAGGAATTATTTTGAAAGAAACTGTTTTTCTGAACAACGACAGAGAAATGCCTCTTCTGGGGCTTGGCGTATACAAGTTGCCCGATGACGTACAGGCCGAAGCAGCAGTCACTTCTGCTATTTCCGCCGGCTACCGCATGATCGATACCGCTTCTGTTTATAAAAATGAAGAAAGCGTTGGCCGTGCCATTGCCAAATGCGGAGTTCCCAGAAAGGATCTTTTCATCACCAGCAAGATCTGGAACAATGCGCAGCGTCTCGGCGATGTCCAGGGAGCTTTTTCCCGTAGTCTCGACCGTCTGAAAGTCAGTTATGTAGATCTCTATCTGATACACTGGCCGGTTCCCGGCTGCTATTTGAGCACCTGGAAAGAGCTGGAATCCATTCTGGAATCTGGACGTGCTTTAAGTATCGGCGTCAGTAATTTTGATATCCGGCATCTGGAAGAGCTTCGTAAGATATCCGGGGTTATTCCTGCTGTAAACCAGATCGAGTGCCATCCTTTGTGTTACCCTGCTGAACTGATTGAATACTGCAAGGCTTTCGGTATTCAGGTACAGGCTTATGCTCCTCTGGCAAGAGGTGCATATTTTGATAATGATGTAATGTGTGTTCTGGGGACCAAATATGCCAGGACTCCTGCACAGATCGGGCTTCGCTGGGCAATACAGAAGGGAATTTCTGTCATTCCGAAATCCATCAACCCGGAACGAATCCGCAGCAATGGAAACATCTTTGACTTCAATATCGAGGATGAAGATATGGCGATCATCGATACACTGAACGAAGATCTGCATACTTCTCATGTTCCAGAAGATCTCCGTGATATTCAATTTTAATTTCCATAATAATGCAAAAAAGATATCTGTCAGATCATAAGTAATCTTCTGGCAGATATCTTTTTATTTTTTCTTTTCAGTTGATACGGCGATCCTGTTATTCCCAGCTTAGCATTTCACATATCGGAAACCCGGAAATATTTAACTGATCCGCTCACACATTTTCCCACGGGAGCATGGGCGTTTCCACTTTTTTATCACGCAGCATCAGGTCCATTACTGCTTCCGCTGCTGATTTTCCTTCAAACAGTACGCGGTTCACTTCCGTTATGATAGGCATCTCCACCTCATATTTCTCCGCAAGCTCTCTTGCAGCTCTTGCAGAATAAACACCTTCCACAACCATCTGCACTTCTTTCATAGCTTCTTCCATCGTATATCCCTGGCCGATCAGATATCCGGCCTTTCGATTACGGCTATGCTTACTTGCACAAGTCACGATCAGGTCGCCGATCCCGGACAGGCCGTAAAAGGTTTCCATCTGCGCCCCCATTTTTTTACCAAGTCTTCCTATTTCCGTGATTCCCCTGGTGATCAGTGCCGCCTTGGTATTATCTCCATATCCAAGGCCGTCGGCAGTACCTGCTGCCAGTGCGATTACATTTTTCAGTGCTCCGCCAAGTTCCACCCCAAGGATATCCGGTGTTGTATACACGCGGAACACAGGGCTCATAAAAATGCTCTGAAGGTATTCCGCAGTTTCCTGTGTATGTGCGCTGATCACACAGGTTGTAGGAAGTCCGCGTCCTACTTCTTCCGCATGGCTTGGACCGGAAAGTACAGCTACATTACCCTGCGGGATTTCTTCTTCAATCACCTCGCTGAGTGTTTTCAGTGTCTTTTCCTCAATACCTTTTGCAACATTGACGATCTTCTGGTCCCTGCACACAAACGATGCCATCTTGTGTGCAGTACTCCGGATATACGGGGAAGCTACTGCCAGAACTGTTACATCCACATCCTTAAGCGCACGCTCCAGATCTGTCAGGACATCGATTTCATCCGGAAGCCGTACCCCCGGAAGCCTGTCAGGATTTTCTCTTTTTTCCCGGAGTTTTCGGGCATTCTCCGGTCTTGCTGACCAAAGAAGGACTTCATGGCCATTATTATGCAACAGGAGTGCCAGGGCTAATCCCCAGCTCCCCGAACCCAGTACGCTGATTTTTGCCATAAATCTTACCTCTTATTTTTTATTCTTACTGCTTAAAAACACCTTATTCTCTGTTCCATGAAACAGTCTTACAATGTTTGCCCTGTGTCTGTAGAACGCCATTGCTGTAAGAACTGCCATCACGATATAAAGCTCAACAGTATGCGCCTGATCCATCCCATATTTTCCCATATGTCCAAAAACCAGGACCAGGATAAAAGCCACCGCATATGCACTGAGAGAGCAAAGCGATACATAATGAGTTGTAAAGAACAGTGCAAAAAAGACAACTGCACATACAATAAATATCCGCCAGTCAAAAGCAATGATCATGCCTACAGAAGCAGCAATTCCCTTTCCACCGCGAAATTCCATAGAAATCGGAAAATTGTGGCCGAGGATACATCCCAATGCTGCATAAAGGGTAAGAAGCGGAAGGATACCATTCATGGAATTTCCATAAACCATTCTCACGATCACAATAGCCAGTACACACTTCAGGCAGTCTCCCAGCAGGGTGATCGCTCCCGCTTTCTTTCCAAAGGTCCGGAAGGCATTCGTAGTACCCGCATTCCCGCTGCCATGATCTCTGATATCTGTCTTGTGGACTTTTCCAATAATATAGCCTGTCTGAAAAAGCCCGCATACATAACCGATAACAAGACAAATAATACGTTCCATACTTTTATTCCTTTTCCCCGCGCTCGCGGATGATAAATTTCAGGGAAGTTCCGGAAAATCCAAATGCATCCCTGATCTTGTTCTCCAGATATCTTACATAGGAAAAATGCATCAGTTCCTTGTCATTGACAAAGATAACAAATGTCGGCGGTTTTACCGCAACCTGTGTCATATAGAAGATCTTCAGTCTTCTTCCTCTGTCAGACGGCGGCTGCTGAAGAGCGACTGCCTCAGAAAGGATCTCATTAAGAACACCTGTCTGGATACGAAGTGTCTGATTTTCGATAACTGTATCGATATTTTCGAAAAGCTTTGGAAGTCTCTGACCTGTTTTTGCAGAGATAAAGATGATCTGTGCATATGGCATAAAGGAAAGGATCTGACGGATCTTTTCCGTATGCTTGTAGATGGTCTTGTCATTTTTCTCAATGGCATCCCATTTATTTACCGCTACGATGATACCCTTTCCTCTGTCATGAGCGATTCCCGCGATCTTAGCATCCTGCTCGGTAACGCCCTCGGAGGCATCGATCACAACTACAACCACATCTGCACGCTCTACAGCTGTCACAGTACGGATAACACTATAGCGCTCGATCTCTTCTTTTACCTTACCCTTGCGTCGAAGTCCTGCAGTATCGATAAAAATATAATCTTTTTTGTTCCAGGTAACCTTTGTGTCTATAGCATCACGTGTGGTTCCTGCAATATTGGATACGATCACACGCTCCTCTCCAAGAAGCTTGTTGATCAGAGAAGATTTTCCCACGTTCGGCTTTCCTACAATGGCGATCTTCGGAATATCATCCTGATCTTCCTCTTCACTCTTATCCGGGAACTCTTTGATCACCTCATCCAGCATATCTCCAAGGCCTTGTCTGTTAGCTGCGGAAATCGGAATCGGTTCTCCGATTCCAAGATTGTAAAACTCATATACGTCCATCATATATTTCTGGTGGCTGTCTACCTTGTTAACTACAAGACGTACCGGCTTGCCGCTGCGGCGGAGCATATCTGCCACCTTGGCATCGGAATCCACAAGACCCTGGCGAACATCTGTGATAAAAATGATCACGTCTGCCGTATCAATGGCGATCTGTGCCTGCTCTCTCATTCTGGAGAGAATGATATCGCTGCTGTCCGGCTCGATTCCGCCTGTATCGATCAGAGTAAATGTCCTGTCAAGCCATGTGACATCTGCATAAATCCTGTCACGGGTTACTCCTGGTGTATCCTTTACTATGGAAATATTGTCACCTGCCAGAGCGTTAAACAGAGTGGATTTGCCTACATTAGGCCTTCCCACTATCGCTACTACTGGTTTGCTCATAAATCTGTCTCCTTCTTGTTTGTTTATGTTCCGGAGGGTAGATCACGGCTTCCACCAGATCACGTCCTCCTGTGTCTACGATTACAATTTCTGTGTTCAGCGCTTCCGAAAGCTCTTCCAGTGTCATGTCATCCAGAAAAATCTCCTCATCACCTTTCAGCATGCTGCACGGGATCAGAATCTTCTCTCCAAGGTCAAGACCGGAAAGCTGCTCTTTCAGATCCTGCCCGGTGATCAGGCCGGACACTGTGATCTTTTCACCGAAAAAACGATTCTCGATGGTTGTGACCGGAATCTGCACATTGGGATATTTCTTCTGGATCTCTTTTATATAGCGTGCGATAAAAGGCGCTGCCAGTTTTCCTGTGGCGATCCTGCCTGTCACCTTACGGTCGTCACCGGAAAGCCCCTCCAGCGTTTCTTTTACTTCCGTTTCCAGAAGTCTGAGCATTCCCACGCCATTCTCAAGCTGCAGATATCCATCATATTCATCCTCACAGGGAAGCTCCCTGTCTGCCAGAATATACCATTCGTCTGAAGCATGGATAAAATGGATCCCATATTTCTCCATCATGATCTTCTGCCAGCGTTCGATCTGCCCCAGGACTTTTTCAGCATCTTCCTTATTAAAAGGTTCCAGAGGATAGAGACCTTCTCTGTATTTGGTAAGTCCTACCGGTACAACAGAAACGCTCTGAAGGACCGGCGCATAAGCGGAAAGCTTTTCGAGGCTGTATTCCAGCTCGTCTCCGTCATTGACACCCTTACACAGTACAATCTGTCCATTCATGGTGATTCCTGCATTGTACAGCATATCCACCTTATCCAGAGCCTTTCCTGCAAAACGGTTATGCAGCATTTTACACCGGAGTTCCGGATTCATTGCCTGGAACGAAATGTTGATCGGTTCCAGATGATAGCGGATCACACGCTCAATATCCTTCTCACTCATATTGGTAAGTGTAACATAATTTCCCTGAAGAAAGGAAAGCCTGGAATCATCATCCTTAAAATACAGCGTCTCACGCATACCCGGCGGCATCTGGTCAATAAAACAGAACATACACTTATTTGAACAGGAGCGATAGTCATCCATCAGTCCTCCGTTCTCAAATTCTATTCCAAGGTCTTCCTCATATTCCTTCTCTACCTCCAGTTCCCACTCTTCGCCATCAGGCTTCTCTATCAGAAGCACCACGAGCTCTTCATTCATGAGATACCGGTAATCGAAGACATCTTCCACAGGCTGTCCGTTTACAGACACAAGTCTGTCTCCCGGCTCCAGCCCCAGCTCCTCGGCAATACTGTCGGGCAGCACCCTGGAAATCATATGCTTTCTTAATTTCATCATTATCTCCCTTTTCTATCCCGTATATAATAACAACTTTGCTCTTAAAAATCAACACTTTGAGAAAACACCTTGACTGACACGTGGGTCTGATGTTATAAATAGACTGAGAATTTTTAATGACATACACTTAGGAGGAATATTATGCCAAACATAGAATTGCTGGAAAAGTCTATGCCTGTTGCCCCGATCCGAATCGCCGCACTTGCCGGATGCCGCGAACTGGCCGAGGAGGTTGACAAAAAGCTGGTTAAATTCCGTAAAGAACTTGTAGCCGCAAAAAAATCCACCATCATCCCACAGGGATATGCAGAAAAATCTTTCCTTGTAGATTGCGAATGCCCACGTTTCGGAACCGGTGAGGGTAAGGGTTACATCAAGGAATCTGTCCGCGGAACAGACCTTTATATCATGGTAGATGTGACCAATTACAGCCTTACTTACAGCGTATGCGGTCATGAGAACCACATGTCTCCGGATGACCATTACCAGGATCTGAAGAGAATCATCTCCGCAGCCACCGGTAAAGCACACCGTATCAACGTTATCATGCCATTCCTTTACGAGGGACGTCAGCACAGACGCACCAAGAGAGAATCTCTTGACTGTGCACTTGCACTTCGCGAGTTAAGTGCCATGGGTGTTTCCAACATCATTACTTTTGATGCTCATGACCCACGTGTACAGAACTCTATTCCGCTGAAGGGCTTTGATAACTTTTTCCCCACATACCAGTTCCTGAAAGCACTGGTCAAAAATGTCCCTGATTTCAAGCTTGACAATGATCATCTCATGATCATCAGCCCGGATGAAGGTGCCATGTCCCGTGCTGTATACTTCTCCAATATCCTTGGAGTCGATATGGGTATGTTCTACAAACGCCGTGATTACTCCACCGTTGTCAACGGAAAGAACCCGATCGTTGCTCACGAATTCCTCGGAGATTCCGTAGAGGGCAAAGATGTTGTCATCATCGACGATATGATCTCTTCCGGAGAAAGCATGCTGGATGTTGCCCGTCAGCTCAAAGAGCGTAAAGCCGGACGTGTATTCGTCTGCACAACCTACGGTCTGTTTACAGATGGCGTAGCCAAATTTGATGAATATTACGAAAAAGGCTGGCTGGACAGAGTCATCACAACCAACCTTAACTATCGTATTCCTGAGCTTCTTGACCGTCCATACTATATCGAAGCAAACATGAGCAAATATCTTGCAAGTATCATCGATATCATCAATCATGATGTATCTGTCGAGAAGGTTCGTTCCAGCAACGAAAAGATCATGGATCTCATGAAAAAAGTCAACGAACAGTAATAAATGCTCCCAGGTTTCCACGTTTCCCGTGAGAAGCCCTGTGTGAGTAAAGAAAGAGCGGATTACAGCAGGTGCAGATGCCCGGCATTGAGATCCGCTCTTCTTTTATGCCTGCATCCAGAAAGATCCTTCGGTTCGCCTCCCACAGATTCAGCTGGTATTTCCCATCTGGTTTTCTGTAAAAAAGCACATCCCAGTATTTTTCTTCAAACGCCTCTCTAAACTGATCGATCACATCTTCACTGACTTCATAGCAATCCTGACAGATAGAAGGACCAATGGCTGCATAAAGCTCTGAAGGATCTGTCTGAAATTCCTCAGTCATCTTCTCCACCGTCACTTTTCCGATCTTTCCTACAGTACCTCTCCAGCCGGAATGAGATAATCCCACAGCTCTATGTACCGGATCTATAAAGAAAAGTGGTACACAGTCCGCATAAAACGTTGCCAGCACCAGTCCCGGCACATTGGTGATCATTCCATCCACATCTGTATAAGGTCTTGGTTTTGTGATCCCATTTCCTCTGTCTTCTTCCGTGACCACACGTACATTGGTGGTGTGTGTCTGATCAGAGGTTACGATATCTTCCATGGAAAATCCCATAGCAGCAGAAAGTCTGCGGTAATTTTCCCGCACCGCAGACTCTTCATCCCCTCTTGTGAAGCTTAAGTTCATAGATTCATAAATCCCCTGGCTTACTCCTCCCAGGCGGGTACTGAAGCCATGTACGATCCCGGGAAATTTCTCAAAAGCAGGATATGTAAGCCAGGTAACCTTGTTCTTCTGATTTACATTCATTAGCTGTTTATCTTTATACCATTTTATTTTCATCTTATGTGACCAGTCCTTTCAACTGCAAAAATCAAAAGCATTTTTTATCCAGTGGATGTTCTCTCCATCAATTCCTACTACGTCAAAACGGCAGGGAGGCAGCTCCCGGTATCCATGTGCAATCAGATAAAACATTGCCACTTTGCTAATGATCCTCTGTTTTTCTCTCCCTACCGCTGAAAAAGGACTTCCACTCTTTCCGTTCTTTCTGTATTTCACTTCAATAAACACCAGATATCTTCCATCCTGCGCAACAAGATCGATCTCACCACTTCGGCAGCGAAAATTTCTTTCCTTGATCTGCAGCCCCTTTTCTTGCAGGAACGCTGCAGCAATTCCTTCATAATAGCTGCCCTTCTGTCTTCTATTTTCCTTCAGATAAACAAAACCTTTCTGTTTTTGATGTCGGTATCTTAAGTATTTTTATACAAAATGTGTGATAAACGTTTTTCTATGTATCGGACTTGGTCCATATTTCTTCAGTGCTTCAATATGCGCTGCAGAACCATATCCTTTATTGGAGGCAAATCCGTATTCCGGAAGAACCTTATCATATTCTTCCATCATCCGGTCTCTGGTCACTTTGGCAACAATACTTGCTGCCGCAATGGATACACTTTTTGCATCACCTTTGATGATGGGTACCTGCGGAATCTGGATTTCCGGTATGGTAACCGCATCGTTCAAAAGCAGCTGCGGCTGTACAGAAAGCCTGCTCACTGCCTGACGCATTGCCTCATAGGTTGCCTGCAGGATATTGATCTCATCAATCCTCTCCGGACTTGCCATTCCAATTCCAACAGAAACTGCTCCCTCCAGGATCACATCGTACAATTCTTCTCTCTTCTTAGCTGTAAGCTTTTTAGAATCATTCAGCCATAAAATATCGCAGTCTTTCGGAAGGATCACCGCACAGGCGACTACCGGTCCGGCAAGAGGGCCTCTTCCCACCTCATCGATCCCGCAAAGATATCCAAGATGCTCATATTCATGTTCATATTTCTTCATGCTCTCTGTACGTACACGCTCATCCTCCAGAGCCTGAAGCTTTTTGTGATACTGCTGGATCAGTTTCTGTACACCGCTTCTCTCATCATTTTCATAATGACGAAAAAGGGCGTTATATTCGCCCTCCTTCGCTGACGCAAAACGCGCCTTGATATCTTTCATTGTTTCCATTACGCTTCCTCCGGTCCTTTTGGAAACTCCAGAGTCACTTTTCCCAGTTTTCCGGAACGAAATTCTTCCAGCAAAAGGCGGGATGCTTTCTCATAACCAAGCTCTTCGCCCTTTTTCAGACATCCTCTTGCTTTCGCAACTGCAGTAAGGATATCCAGCGATTTCAGCTCTTCTTCTACATTGTATCTCTCTCTGATCGCTGCCGGATAAAACTCCTGCAGATATCCGATCAGACCCAGGGCAAGTTCTTCGATGTTCAGAATATCGTCCTTGATCGAACCGATATAGGCAAGACGCATTCCAACTTCCTGATCTTCAAATTTCGGCCAGAGAATTCCAGGGGTATCCAGAAGCTCCACACTTTTATTCAGACGTATCCACTGTTTTCCTTTTGTAACTCCTGGTTTATTACCGGTCTTGGCACAGGCTTTTCCTGCAAAGGTATTGATAAATGTTGATTTTCCAACATTAGGGATTCCTGCAACCATCGCACGTACCGGACGGTTTTTGATTCCTCGTCTCCGGTCTCTCTCTGTCTTTTCCTTACATGCCTCTGTGATTGCCGCAGAAACGGCCTTCATAGATCCCTTATTGCGGGAATCAATACTTACCGCATAGATTCCTTTTTCTTTGAAATATTCCATCCAGGCACGGTTCTGTCTCTCATCGGCAAGATCTGCTTTGTTGAGAAGGATCATACGCGCCTTGTTTTTTCCCAGCTCATCAATATCCGGATTTCGGCTGGAAAGAGGAACTCTTGCATCTACAAGCTCAATGATCAGATCGATCAGCTTGATATCTTCCTGCATCTGACGCTTCGCCTTCGTCATATGGCCTGGATACCACTGTACGTTCATAATTCACCTCATTTATCTATACTTTAATCTGTTTACTTTGATCTATTTTATAAAACCTATTTTATTTTTCGGAGAAACTGTAAACCAAACTTTCCCGACAATGTACTTCTTACTGATATTTCCGATATCGCTGAAGCGGCTGTCCTCACTGTTATTGCGATTATCACCAAGGACAAAATATTCCCCGCTTTCCAGAGTTATAGCACTATTTGCAAGTCCTCCATCTGTCATATCCTGATAAGCTCCGTTTTCTTCATAAACCTTGCCGTTGATATAGATCTTCCCGTCTTTAACCTGAACAGTCTCCCCGGGAAGGCCGATCACACGTCGGATATGCAGGGCTGCCGAGTCACTGGCGCTTGTTTTAAAAACGATCACATCTCCACGTTTTGGTGAACTGACCTTATATAAAGCCCTGTTTACAAAAAATTTTTCACTTACAGAATACGTGGGTTCCATGGCACTTTCCTGCAATGTCACAGTCTGAAATGCAGAGATTGCAACCAGCACAGCAAAAACCAGGGTCACAATAATTTCAAACACCCATTTCACGATTCCTCTTGTCCTGTCATCACGAAGCTTCTCCCTTGCTTCGGAAACAGCTCTGTTTTCCTTCAGATTTTCGATATTAATCTTCTTATTTAATCCCATATTCTATCCCCTGTATGTGTCTTTACACGCATACGCACTGATGTAAAAAGAGGGACAATAGCAAATGTTATTGTCCCTGCCTCTTTACTTATGAAATTATTTTACAAGCTCTTTAACCTTAGCTGCTTTACCTACACGATCTCTCAGGTAGTTCAGTTTCGCACGGCGTACTTTACCATGACGGATAACCTCAACCTTAACTACATGTGGGGAATGAAGCGGCCATGTTTTCTCAACACCAACACCGTTGGAGCTCTTTCTTACTGTGAAAGTCTCTCTTGTGCTTCCACCCTGTCTCTTAAGTACTGTACCCTCGAAGATCTGAACACGCTCACGTGTTCCCTCTTTGATCAGTGCGTGTACTCTTACTGTGTCTCCTACGCGGAACTGCGGTACTTCGGCTTTCAGCTGAGCGGACTCAATGTTCTTAATAATTTCGTTCATTTCTTTCTCTCCTTAATTATACTGGATGTTCTTAATACACATATGGTAACAGAGGACCATCTTTTTTCACAACATATGTGATTATACACTAGATAACTTCTCATTGCAAGGACTTTTTTTCCGGATTTTCGATGGCTTTTACCAGCAAAGGACCTCATGTCCTGTTTCTGTAACAAGGACCATGATCTCCCACTGTGCCGATGGCAGACCATCCTCTGTCCTCACTGTCCAGTCATCGATCTCATCTGTATAGATTTCATCAGATCCCATATTGACCATTGGTTCAATAGTAAAGATCATTCCGGGTACCATGAGTACACCTGTATCTTCCTTAGATGTGTAGCTTACCCATGGATCTTCATGAAACTCAAGACCTACACCATGTCCGCCAATTTCTCTCACAACTGTATAGCCGTTTTCCACTGCATGTTTGTGTACAGCACTTCCCATATTTCCGATCGGTGTCCATGGTTTTACCTGTTCAAGGCCAAGCTCTATGCATTCTTTTGTCACACGGACAAGCTTCTCCTTCTCCGGACTTACCTGTCCAATACAGAACATACGAGAGGAATCAGAAAAATATCCCTGATAAATGGTGGATACATCTACATTGACAATATCACCTTCTTTTAAGACAATTTCTTCATCCGGGATTCCGTGGCATACTACCTCGTTGATAGATGTACATACGCTTTTTGGAAAACCTTCATAATTAAGTGGTGCCGGAATTCCGCCATGACGTACTGTTTCTTCATGTACCCAGTCATCAATCTGCTGTGTCGTCACGCCTGGTCCGATATGCTCTGCAACATAATCAAGAACTGCAACATTGATCTTGCAGCTCTCTTTGATCTTCTCGATCTGTGCAGGTGTCTTGATCAGATCATGGTCAAGAACTGCATACCCCTTCTTTTTCATGAGTTCCATTTTTTCATCAAATGCTTCATGACATTTTTTATATTTTTTTCCGCTTCCACACCAGCAGGGATCATTTCGTTCGATTTTTTTAGCCATCTTTTTCTTCTGCCACTCAAAATATGTGTAAATATACTCACATCGAGATAACGTAGACTCTCACGAGTTCTACTTACTGCTTCACCGTGTATGTTTTTGATTGACCGAAATCATATCTACTCACAAGTTCTTGTACACTCCGCAGTCGTAAATTCCCGAAAATAGCCTTCGGTACATACTTACGTTTGCGTTTTAGTTATGCAACTTCGTAAGTTATTGCATCTCTCAAATTAAGTGCAGCATTGAGATCTCTGTCTTCGACATAACCGCAACTGCATTTGAATATTCTATCTGAAAGCTTTAAATCTTTTTTGATAGCGCCACAGCAGTGACAGGTTTTAGATGATGGATACCATCTATCTACTATTCGAAGTTCGATCCCATTTTCATTGCATTTGATTTGCAGCTTTGTTCTAAATTCATAAAACTTTTGTGATGCAACTGCTTTTGAAAGATGTCGATTCTTCATCATACCATTTACATTTAAGTCCTCGATCGTTATATAAGATGGCTTGGTTTTCACTATCTCAGCGATTGTCTTGTTAATGTAATCAGTACGGATATTATCTATCTTATGATGAAGTTTCTGTACCTTGAGTTTTTGTTTTTGTATATTCGCCCTTTGAGTGACTTCTCCTTTCTTTAGATTTTCATACTTACGGGAGAGACATCTCTGTTCCCGAATAAGTTGTTTCTCAAGCTTTTTCAGTCTTGCTGACTTGTTGATGTTCTTATAAGTCTTACCATTAGAAACAATGGCAAAATCCTTTAATCCCAAGTCTATGCCAATTCCTGCATTGGAATTATCAGCAATCTTGTTATCAGAAATTTCTACAAGAACTGAAACATAGTATCTGTCAGCTTTCATTGAGACCGTGCCACTTTTAACCACATATCCGTCTTTAGTTGTTGGAATATATCCTTTTTCTTTGATACGGACCCAACCAAGTGACGGAATATTGATTCTATGCCTTTCGCAACGACAATCCTTTGGATTATTCTTTACAAAATACATCTTTACATCAGATCTGCCTTTCTTTTTGAACTTAGGAAAAGCACTCTCGTGATTGAAAAATCTTGTAAAAGCAGTTTGTCCATTATTTACTGACTGTGTTACTGCTTTTGAATAAGTTTCCTTAATCCACGAATACTCCGGATGCTCAGAAAGATATTCATTGTTAAGCCAGACTCTAAACCTGTTACTGCTCATAAACTTTTCACCGTTGTCGTAAAGTTCTTTATTATGGGCAAGATAGAAATTATAAATAAATCTACAAGTTCCTATCGTCTTATGAATCTTGACTTTCTGTTCCTCTGACGGATTTATTTCCGTCTTGAAGCTCTTTAGCAATTTCCACATCCCTTTCTATTTGTTTTTTATACTTACGAAGTCCGTACAACCTGCAAGAGAACACATGGAGTATTGAAACAATATCCTGCACGAGGTTTTGATTTTTTGTTCCATCACTTCATCTAATAATTCGTTCCACTTTTTACGATTGTAATTAAGGCCACTTCCATAATCTTCAATACACTGGTCTACAATAATACCTTTGGCATTACAAAACTGTCGTAAAAATGCAACCTGGTTTTGTAAATCATCTTTTTGATTTCTTGTAGATACCCTGGCATAAATAACTACCTGACGTTGGTCATCTTCAGTACTTATTCCTTTGAATTGCAGATATTGGTCATAAGTGTAATAACGTCTATCAGTTGGAGTTCGGTTTGCCTTTAGAGTTCCGTCTCTATCCCAACGCTGTAATGTTTTTACAGATACACCTAACAGTTCAGCAAAATCTTTTGGCTTGTAATTTGTGATATTTGATGTGTTCATAATAATTTACTCTTTTGAGTACTTTTAAACACATTTGATCACATTAGTCAACAAATTTGATTACTTAAGATATTCTCCTTTTCGCAACTGTATGGCTGCTTTTTCTTTTGTATTTTATATGTTCAGATATGTTATATCTGTCTGAAATATTTTAACCGAATCAAAGAAGTCTCCTATGTGGTTGCGAAAAGCAATAAACTGTAGGTGGGGACTTGCCTTCATCCGTTTGAATGGGAAATTATTCCGCCTGATTATCATAGCACAACTTTCTTTAGGTGAAAAGTATTCTTTGTGTTTTTGGTTTGTTTTATATAACTTTTTGCGATTTTTCAATAAAAAAAGATCGTAGTAGCTTGAACGATCTATTTTTATTTATGTGTCTGTATTAATTATTTTTCGGTGGCTGCAGATTGTCGGTTTCCACCAGTTGCCATTATTCGCATTCGCCCAAGTGCACGGGATACTGCCGGAATAGAAATTACTACGATCGTCAGTACACCTTCCAGAAGAATATAACTGTAATTGTAAATAATCGGATACAAAGCTGTCAGAGACTTCGGGAAATTATCCGGCATATAATCCATCCAATAAAGATATCCGCCAAGTGCATGGAATGCCCCTCTTGCCAGAATTGCTAGTATGTATGCTTTAAGAAGACCATGTTTTCTGGATTTTGTAAATAATCCGGAAAGCCCCATGGCTCCAAATGCCAGAATGTAATCACAGCATACCTGAAAAAATGAAAGGACATATGGCTCCTGGAGGAACTGAAAAATCCCATATACAAGACCGGTAAGAATTCCTACCTTAATGCCATACCAGTAACCGATCAGAACAATAAACAACATACTGAACAAGGTCACAGATCCGCCAAATGGCAGTTTAAATATCTTAATGTAGGAAGTTACATATGCAAGTGCCAATGCTACTGCACAGGTAACCAGCTGCTGTGTGGTAAATTTTAATGCAGATGTGTTTTTCTGAAGTAATACTGCTACCAGAATTATCAAAATCAGGACTGCAATAACAGATACGGCATATCCTGCCGTTGTGAGACCGCCTTCGGCAGTCACAAGAAAATTAAACATACTCTTTTCTTTCCTCCTTACGATTAAATTGCCCAAATCAAGTTCAAAGGTCAAAGCCTGCACCTCCTCACAGCCTGGTCAGGCTCCTTTGGTCTTACCTATTGTAGCATATGGAAAAAGAGATGTAAATGGTGGGAGATGTATGATTATATATAATAAAAACAGGAGAAAAATCCATGTACTGATTTTTCTCCTGCTTTCCTCTTTCCCTTTGTACCTTAAAAACTACATACATGCTTTGTTGATGGTTAATCAAACTTTTTGAATCAAATTTAACCTGCGTACCGATACTACAGCGGGTGGTATCCCCGCTTCCTCGGCTTGTTGGTCAAGCCCTCACCCGATTAGTAACAGTCAGCTCCATGTGTTACCACACTTCCACCTCTGCCCTATCTACCTCGTCGTCTTCAAGGGGGTTTACTTCATAAGAATGGGATATCTCATCTTGAGGGGGGCTTCACGCTTAGATGCCTTCAGCGTTTATCCCTTCCGGACTTGGCTA